>DZBA01000079.1 GCA_022729775.1 Anaerolinea thermophila
TGCACATATTCATGGCTAATCTCTGGAGGTCAAAAATGATTTCTATTTGGATAATCAGTAGATCACGAAAACGCAGTGAAATCATTAGTTGCTTGGTTGCCATGATTTCCAGTGTCCAATATTCAAATTTTTACCCATATCTGGTGTCTCTCTTGCCTTTAACCGCCAGATATGGTGGTCGAAATCTCGACTTTTCGCCGCCGTGCTAAAGGCGCAATTTCAAATCTGTTTCGTGAAGTACTGACAATACTTATTATCTGCCACACTAAAGTCACAAAAGCATACCTGATGAAAATAAAACTTTATACCGATTTACTTTACTGCGCAAGTAAAGACTCTAATTCAAAATTTCTCAACCCAATTATCTGGGCACAACAAGATAATGGAACACCTGACGACAAAAAGAAAAAGCACCATGCGCGCTTCACTCACTTTGAGCTAGTTTCCAACATTGAAGAAGCAGACTGGTGCGCCCTGCCAGATGTATGGTCTGAATATGTTAAGCGCGGCGCTGTCCAAAAAGCGCTGGCATTTTCCGAAATTGCAGACAAGGCAGGAAAGTTAGTGTTGATATGGGCTGGAGGTGACCCAGAGTGGATTATCCCCATCAAAAACGGGATACAAGTGCAGGAAGGTCTTCATCAATCTATAAAACGGAAAACCGCATTTGCATTCGAGAGACCTGGTTTTGTGGAAGACTATATAGAAACATATTATGAGGGGCGCTGGTCGCCCAGCCCATTAGAAAACATGCCAACCATAGGTTTTTGTGGTATGGCAAAATCCCGCATAATGACAAGGATTCATTTTTATCTTCAAAATTGGCTTGCTAACATTAAATATCATGCAGGAATAAGCGCTGTTGTTCCTATCCTGCACGGCTTTCCGGTTGACCTGCGCGCTAAGACATTGAATCTTCTAAATCAAAGCGGTAATACAAAATGCAACTTTATTATCCGTGATCTGTATCGCGGCGGGGTAAGCAAAAAAATACCAAACTTGAACAGTCATACAGTACGCGCTGAATTTGTAAATAATATTTTTGATAATGCGTATAATGTTTGTGTCCGCGGCGGCGGGAATTTCTCCAAACGGTTCTATGAAACGCTGGCATGCGGCAGAATACCAATTCTAGTTAATACAGATGTTATGCTTCCTTATCAAGAATTTATAGAATGGAAAAAACGCGTTGTTTGGGTGGAGTTGAGCGAAATAGGAAAGATTGCCGAAAAAGTCATGGAATTCCATAGCCAATTCAGCCCAAGCGAGTTCGCAGATTTACAAATGGAAAACCGCAATCTATGGAAAACAATGCTATTTGTTCGTGGTTACTATGAAAATTTTCATAAATATTTATCAGTGACAAAATCATCATAACATGTCCCAGCGAACCTTCGTGAGTATTATTTTACCCATCCGCAACGAGTCCGCATATATCAAATGCTGTCTTGATGCGGTTTTCGCGCAAGATTACCCCACCAAACAAATGGAAATCCTCGTCGCGGATGGCATGTCCACCGACGATACCCGCAAGATAATCAACGAGTGCGCTTTGCAAAATCCACAACGCGAAATTCAAATTTTAGACAATCCCGGAAAAATCGTTCCGACAGGAATGAACATCGCACTGAAACAAGCCAAAGGCGATATCATCATCCGTGTAGACGGACACACCCTCATCGAGCCTGACTATCTTGCTCAATGTGTAGTAGCGCTCACATGCAGCGGCGCAGATAACGTCGGAGGCAGGATGAATGCCATTGGGGATACGCCATTTGGCAAAGTGGTTGCGCTTGCCACCAGCACCCCTTTTGGCATTGGCGGGGGGCGTTTTCATTATTCACACCAAGAAGAATGGGTGGATACGGTCTATATGGGCGCATGGCGTTATAGCATATTTGAAAAAATTGGGTTATTTGATGAGGAGTTGATTAGAGATCAGGATGATGAATTTAATTACCGCTTACGAGATATGGGCGGAAAAATTTTACTTACCCCCAAAATCAAGTCTCTATACATAACGCGCAGTTCACCCAAATCTTTGTGGAAACAATACTTCCAATATGGGCTGTACAAAGTCCGCGTCTTGCAAAAACATCCGCGCCAGATGAGCCTGCGGCAATTTGTTCCACCCGCCTTTGTGCTGGGATTGCTACTCTCCATGCTAATTGCGCAGTTTCCTTTTTCATTCTTCATCCCTACACTTTACCTTTCCGCGAATTTCATCGCATCCATCTACACCGCCAGTAAAAACGGCTGGAAATATTTACCGGTGCTGCCCATTGTGTTTTCAATTCTACATATCAGTTACGGACTTGGATTTCTTGCGGGCTTATTCAAATTCTGGAATCGCTGGGGAGATAAAACAGGAAAAACGCCATCGCTATGAACGACCTTGATCGCTTAAGAAACGAATACGAAAATCGCAAACATCGCTTTGCAGACAAAGATATTTACACATGGTTTAACACTGTGAATTTATTCATTTTACAGCAGCGCCAGCGCGTCTTGCTTTCAGCGTTAAAAAAAAGGGGCATGACAAACCTTTCAGATTCAGCCATCCTTGAAATGGGTTGCGGCGCGGGCGGAGTCTTGACCGAGTTCCTGAATTTTGGCGCGTCACCGCGCAATTTATACGGCATAGACTTGCTTTCTGACAGGCTGTTAGAAGCGCGCGAAAAATTACCCGCGAGCCACTTCGTCAACGCGGACGGGCAGCGCATCCCCTTCAACGCACAATCTTTCGATCTTGTCATGCAATACACTGCCTTATCCTCCATCTTGGATGAAGGAATTAGAGTCCAAATCGCAAAAGACATGACGCGCGTATTAAAGCCAAATGGCGTCATTGTCTGGTATGATTTTTGGCTCAACCCCACCAACCCACAGACGCATGGAATTCGTCCATCGGAAATCCGAAGCCTGTTCCCTAGCTGCAATTTTGAATTTCACAAAATCACGCTTGCCCCGCCCATTGCCCGCAAGGTTGCGCCCGTTTCATGGGGATTGGCGCTCTTGCTCGAAAACTTAAAACTCTTCAATTCACATTACCTTGTGATTATCTCGCCTATCCTTTGAATTCCGCATTGCTCACCTCATGAATATTCTTGATTTATCTGCATTTTCGATTTTTCTCAATAAGTTTACAAAACGCGCGTTTGATGTTACCGCATCACTGCTGGGGTTATTTTTTCTAGCCCCGTTTTTAATCATCATATCTACCATGATCAAACGCGAATCACCAGGACCCGTCTTCTACGGCGGAAAACGCGCGGGCAGGAGCAATCAGCCTTTTCAAATATGGAAGTTCCGTACCATGTACGAAAAGCCGGAAAGCTATCGAGGTGCAGCTGTCACCGCGCAAGGCGACCAACGCATCACGTCGCTGGGACATTGGCTGCGCGACACAAAAATCAACGAACTGCCGCAGTTGTGGAATGTATTAGTTGGTGAAATGAGTTTCGTTGGTCCGCGCCCGGAAGATTGGAATATCGCCCAAAAATGGGACGCGGAAGCGCGCGCGGAAATTCTATCCTTAAGACCGGGCATCACCAGCCCGGCAAGCATCATTTATCGTGATGAAGAAAAAATGCTCAAGGGCGATGATTTTATGGTCAGGTATTACCAAAACATCCTGCCTGACAAACTACGCTTGGATAGATTGTATGTGCGGCATCACTCCATGCTTGGGGATATTGACATCATATTATGGACGCTCGCCATCCTGCTGCCCAGGATTGCATCGAGCCGCATCCCGGAAGGAAATTTATTTGGGGGACCTATCTCACGTTTTGTGAGATTCAACATATCCTGGTTTGCAGCGGATTTTATTATTGCATTCATTGCCGTCGCGGTGGTCGGCGTGTTATGGCGCACAACAGGTCCCATTGATCTGGGAATCCCCAAAGCGCTCCTATTCGCGCTTGGAATTTCCCTGCTATTCGGGACGATTAACGCCGCGTTCGGGTTGAACAGCGTCATCTGGTCACGCGCTGTGCCGGAGGATATGTTTGGCATTTTTATCTCATCTGGAATTGTCATTGCGCTGGCGTCGAGCATTAACTTGGTTACTTCACTGCCGGTGCTGCCGACGCCCATGCTGCTGATGATTGGGCTTGTCGCCATCATTGGGTTTGTCGCGGCGCGATATCGCTGGAGGCTGCTCGCGGGACTTTCCACGTTTTGGATGTCACGCCGTAACGCCTTCTCGGTTGGGGAACGGGTGTTGATTATCGGCACAGGCGAAGAGAGCGAATTTATCAATTGGTGGCTGCACAGGGGAAATATGCGTTATGCTTTTTCGATTATCGGCGTAGTAGACGACGACTTACAAAAACAAGGAATGCGCCTTGATGGGAATTGGATTATCGGCACAATGGCTGACTTATCACACATTGTAAAAAAACATGATGTGGGCGTCATCATCATGGCGGTTTCTGGGTTGTCGGAAGTAGACCACAAACAAGTTATGAATGTTTGTATTGATACAGGCGCGCGGCTTTTATTAACGTCAGATATGATGAGCGCCATGCAGCACTGGCTGACCAAATCAAGCAAATCGAAAGATCAGGGACGAATTAAAATCGCCCCCGATAGCGAACCAGAATAAATAACAAGGAGATACCATGAGTTGGCGCGTTCCATTGGCTGATATTGATTTTGATTTACAGGAAGAAGAAGCCGCGCTGCGCGTCATCCGCAGCCGCTGGTTAAGCATGGGAGAAGAGACGCAAGGTTTCGAGCGTGAGTTTGCAGAATTTAGCGGAGCAAAACACGCGCTGGCAGTCAGCAACGCAACTGCGGCGCTTCACCTCGCGTGTATCGCGGCAGGGATTCAACCCGGCGATGAAGTCATCGTTCCATCGCTGAGTTTTGTCGCGACGGCAAATGCAGTCCGCTATGTTGGCGGAACACCCATCTTCGCAGACATCGAAAGCGAAGACTGGTTGACCATCGCGCCCGCGTCCATCGAAAAATGCATCAGTGAAAAAACGCGCGCGGTCATCGTCATGCACTACGCGGGTTTCGCCTGCGACATGCCCGCCATCATGGATATTGCCCAAAAATACAATCTAATGGTCATCGAGGATTCCGCGCACGCCATCGGCGCAGAGTTGAATGGGCGCAAACTTGGAACATGGGGAGATATGGGGTGTTACAGTTTTTTTTCAAATAAAAATATGACCACCGGCGAAGGCGGAATGTTAACCACAAACGATGACGCGCTGGCGGAGCGTTTGAAATTGTTGCGCTCACATGGCATGACCTCGCTGAGTTGGGATCGTCACAAAGGGCGCGCCTGGACGTATGATGTCGTAGATTTGGGATTTAATTATCGCATTGACGAACTGCGCGCTGCGCTTGGCAGAACGCAATTAAAAAAAGTGACGGGGTTCAACAAACGACGCGAAGACGCGACTGCCTTGTATCGCGCTTTGTTAAGCGAAATAACGCCGGAAATTCACATCCCATTTATGCAAACACGCGGAACTTCCTGCTATCACATCATGCCCATCCTGCTCCCAGAAGGCGTTGACCGCATCAAATTTATGGAAAGCATGAAAACCGACGGCGTGCAAACCAGCATCCACTACCCGCCAATTCACTATTTCAAAAATTATGCGGAAAGAAAAGATTTTCTGCGAAGCGGCTTGCACTTAACAGAAAATGTCGGAATGAAAGAAGTCACCCTGCCGCTTTATCCGGCATTAAAAAATGAGGATATAAAATGGGTGGTTAACGCCATCAGACGAGCATTAGATACAGCGCAACCCTCGCGAGAATGACGCAAGCCTAATAACAGACCTCTTGTAGATGAAAAAATCTCCCGCATAAAATTGTGCGGGAGATTTTTTTACACACCTTACAACGTTGCAAGGCAAGATTTTATGATATAAATGCGACGGAGTTTTATCACTATTATGGAAATTACCCGTTATTTATCTATTGCAAGACGTTGGGCTTGGCTGTTGATTGTTGGCTTGACGCTGGGTTTACTCATCGGTTATGGGATCGCAAAAATGGAAACGCCGGTGTACCAAGCCAGCACAAGAGTAATTGTTTCGCGCGCCTCGATGCAGACCGCATCCGGCGCAACCAGCAGCAACGGCATGTACGACTTTTTCATGAGCGACCAAATCTTGATTCAAACCTATGTGGAGCTGCTCAAGAGCTCCCCCATTTTTGAGCAAGTATCGCAAATTGTCAACTACCCAGTCTCTGCCGGGCAAGTAAGCGCCGAACAAGTAAATGAAACGCGCATCATCAGCATCACCGCAGAGGATACCGACCCGCAGCGCGCGGCGGATATCGCCAACGCGGTTGTGACCGCGTTAATTGCTCAAAACGATGAATTGGAAGCCGGGCGATATAAGGCATCGGATGAGAGCCTGGAAATCCAAATCCGGCAGGTGGAAGAACAGATTGCAAAATATCAA
Source organism: Anaerolinea thermophila (assembly GCA_022729775.1). GTDB lineage: Bacteria > Chloroflexota > Anaerolineae > Anaerolineales > Villigracilaceae > Villigracilis. The sequence continues at coordinate 6,438 of DZBA01000079.1, forward strand.
AAAGACCTCGACAACCTTTCTGTCGTCACGGTGGATGAACAACTGACAGAAGTTGAGAAACAAATGCAGCCTTTGCAAGTAGAGATTACCCAGCTGCAAAAAGACATTGCTGTTCTCACCCCGGCGTGGTCTTCTGAGCGCAAGGAAAAAATAACCGAATTACAAGCGCGGCTTGATCAAATTCAGCCTTTATTGACTTTATACCAGCAAATATACACTGACCTGAAAGTATCAGGCGTTTCTGAAAACAACGCGGGCATTAACGAAAATACAGCCCAGCTGGAAAAAACAATTTCGCTATACCAGCAAATTTACTTAAACTTGATTAATACGCGCGAAGCGATTCGATTGGCGCGTTTACAAAACACCCAAAGCGTAAACCAAATCGAGCCTGCCAGCGCGCCTTCAAAACCTGTGCGCCCACAGCCGACTCAAAACGCGCTTTTTGGCGGCATCGCCGGCTTGATGCTGGTGGGCGGTATTGTGTTTCTCATCGAATTTTTAGATGACACCATCAAAAGACCGGAAGATATCGAGCATGTGCTTGAAATTCCGATGATCGGTCATATTGCCAAGATTGGGGATGAAGAAAAGAAAGAAGCGCAAATTTATGTCGCAAGCCATCCGCGCTCGCATATTGCGGAAGCCTTTCGCGCACTGCGCACCAATCTTGAATTTGCGTCAGTAGACAACCCACTGCGCACCATTCTTGTCACCAGCGCGGAGGCGGGGGACGGGAAATCCACTGTGTCTACAAATTTGGCTGCCATCTTTGCGCAAGGCGGAAAGCGCGTCATGCTCATAGATTGCGACCTGCGCCGCCCAAGTATTCATCGCTTAATAGGCGCGCATAACCGCTTCGGCATGACCGATTTGTACCGCGACAATCTCAGCCTCAGCGAAGTCACCCACCAATGGAAAGAAGGCGTTATTTCCATTTCTGTAATCACCAGCGGAGCGCTGCCGCCCAACCCGGCGGAATTGCTTGGTTCGCAAAAAACCAATATCATCTTGAATGAAATCCTGCAAAACGTGGATATTATCATCATAGACAGCCCGCCTTCCATTGTGACAGACGCGCAAGTGCTTGCCGCCAAAGTGGATGGCGTGGCGCTGGTGGTTCAGCCTGGAAAAACACACGCGGGCGCGGTACGCGCTATTCGAGACCAATTAGACCGCGCGGGCGCGCATATTATTGGCGTTGTATTCAATCGCATTGCCCGCGAGCGTGGATATTCCTACGGCGGATATCATTACTATTCCCCGTACTATTACCAGAACGACAAATACCTAACGGGGCATGATTCGAAATTTGCGCAGCACGAAGCAGAACCGACAGAAACCGTTTTGAAATCTTTTATTAAAAAGATTTCAAAACGGGGAACCACACAAAAAGTTGAAGAGAAAACTTCGACAGAAGTTGAACCTGAGCCGCTGCCCCAGCAAACTATTTTGAAGGAAGTACTCAACCCGGCTGGCTGGCAGAAGCCCGCTCAAAAAGGAGATACCGCGCAGCAAGAAAAAAAAACGGGCAAGGGAAAAAATACTGACACGCGGAAAGATTCTGCGCGCCGTTCTTCTGTTCGCAAAACGACAACAGCGCAAAAAAAATCCGCAGCCAAATCTTTGGGACGTAACATAACATCCGCGCCCGCATCTAAAATCCTGCTGCCCAATCAGTCGCTAACGCTGCCGTCGCTTGTTCGCTCCGTAGGATTATCCACGCCGCCGAAAGGGATTGCAAGCGCGGGCAGGTCATCGAATACATTGATCGGAACAGATTATAAATTCCTGATTCACCAAGCGTCTGAATTGCGCAGCCTCGAATACTACGCGGCTAAATATAAAACGGACGTGAAGTCCATCGTCGAGGTCAATTACAAAATTCCCGCGCCCGCGTGGGTCATTCCAACTGGGCTTACCGATGTAAGCAAATTGCCGCGTTTCATGGCGTACGAAATAAAGGAAAAGCGGACTGCCGCAGAATTGGCGCGCGCGCTAAGCGCAGACTTATCCGAGATTCAATATTACAACGGGATTAAAAACGCGGAACAAATCCTAAACATGAATTGGCTGATCATCCCGCAGGTTACTTTCCCGGTTTTCGACCATGCGGAGATACCCGCCGGCAGTGAAAAACACCGGCTGGATTCGCCGATTGGTAATGAACAAAAATTTGTCATTCACAAAGTTTCAGAAGACGATAATTTGCATCATTACGCGGCAAGATACAAAACCAACCTGGAAACCATCATCACCATTTCGGTCATTCCGCCCTTACAAGCTGGGACAGTTGCCGTCATCCCGGTTGAACAAACCGACGTAAGCAAACTGCCACGCTTTGAAGTGTATGAAGTTACAGAAAGCGGGCGCACGCCTGAATCCATCGCGCAGGAATTAAAGGTTGACCCGCACAAGTTGAACTTCTACAACGAAACCCACCCCGGCGAAAAGCTGCACGCCGGCGACTGGCTGCTCATTCCCCGCAGCCGGGCTTCCGCGTTGTGGCGTTCCGCGTCATTAGGTTCGAGCGCTACGCGGTCATAGCTGCGGGATCACATGAATTATGGCGCCCGCTCATACGATTTGCCCATTTCTCGGTTTACGGGAAGACGCCTCTTCATCACTGGCGTTTCCCTCTGATTCAAATTACTGTCATCGCTGCCAGCCCAAAGCCGCTGTCATCCACAGCCATCAGGAGGAATTCTGCCTGAATGGGAAATATCATGAATGCCCGGTATTCTCACGCGAGGAGATAGCGCCCCTGCCGCATGACCTACGCGCGCACCATGAAAAGAAAAACGCGGGCAAAAATCCACAGATAAAAATCATCATCGCGGCGTGGAGCGTTGTTGCAATTATTTTGATTCTAGGGTGGCAGGTTATTAGCAAATTGGGGACTGCGCCTGCCATTCAAACACCCACTGTTTTTCAACCTGCAACATCGGATGCGACTGATACTCCGCAGCCGACCATTACGCCTTTGCCATTCACGCCCACAAAAACGCCCACCCCCACATTACACCTTCCATTCTTTGGGAGCATCACTGTCACGTTCACCCCTTCCACTACGCCAAGCATGACGCCGACCCGGTACATCCGCAAACATGGGATGGATGTCCCCATTGGGACAGACCGCAAATTCATCATTCACAGGCTTGAGCTGGGAGACCGCCTCGAACCCTACGCGGAAAAATACAACACCAGCATAGAAGCGATTCAGGCGCTCAATTATTTTTTGCACCTAAAAAATCCAATCTACCGCGATGCGCTGGTGATATTCCCCATCGGATTTACAGACGTAACAAAATTGCACATCCTGACCATTTACCAGATTCCAGAATCAGAAAGGGGTGAAAACTATGAGTATCTTGTTCCCAAGTTCAAATTTGACATGGATGACTTCAAGTATTACAACGGAATCAACGAACCGGGCGAACGTCCCCTGGTTGGGGATTATTACCTGATTCCGCAAAGAAAAATCACACCCTAAAATTATGCTGCAAAAAAAACTTATCTTTATATTAATCGCGGTCATCATGGCAGGATGTCAAAGCGCGCCTGCCAGCGTACCAGTGGAAAAACTGCCCACCGTTTCAGTGCGCCCTACCATCACCGCATTGACCGCAACGCGCGCGCCGGCTACCCCCATGTCCATCCCTTTTTTTCTAATATCAACACCAACGCCCACCCTTGTTGTGCCTACCGCAACGCCCACGCTTGGGGAATTTCTTACGCCCACGTTAATGCCCACCCGTCTCACCAGCACGCGCCGCCTCGATATTCCCATCGGCGGGTATTACAAATTTTTGATTCATAAATCAAAAGACGGCGAAGAACTAGAAACCTACGCGGAAAAATACAACACGACGGTCGAAGCGATTCTATATATCAACTATCATTTGACCAATCCAGTTTGGGAAGATGTGCTGTTCGTCGTCCCCATCAACATCAAAGACGTAAGCGGAATGCCGATTTTTGTCGTATACGAAATCAAGCCGGAAGAGGAAGCGATTTCACCGGACAGGCTTGCCGCAGTATTGAACGTCAACGCGTTTGACTTAAGATATTACAACGGGATGTTGGATGCCGCCGGGTCTGTTCCGCGTATGGGCGACTTAATCCTCGTCCCCTGGCCCCGCAACGCCGGCAAAGTACGATGGCATTAATAGATCGCCGCTTGCTCAGCCAAGTTATTTCCGCGCGCGCGCAAGAGATGAGCTGGGATTCGTTTACGCCCACAGATTGGAAAGAGTTCGCGCAACAAGCGCAAAGAGAGGGAATCGCGCCGCTGGTCTATTGGGTGTTTTCGCAGCGGGAAATAAATCCCATGCCAAAATCAATCCGGGAATTTTTCCGCGCGGCATATCTTCAAACGTGGGCGAAGAATCAGGTTATCTTAAAAGAATTGGCGTCGCTTGCAATTCGATTTGAAGAAGCGGGAATCGAAGTTGTCGTTCTGAAAGGCGCATGTTTCGCGCTCACCCTCTACCCTGATATCGGTCTGCGCGGAATGGGCGACCTCGATATTCTTGTGCCGGCTGACAAAATAACCCGCGCGGTGGAGATTGCCAAAACGCTCGGGTACGCCGACATCCTGCGCGATGTCGCGCCGAAATTACAAGAGGCGCTCAATCATGAAATTCTCATGGAAAAGCAAATCACGCCGCTTATCACGCTGGAGATACACAGGAGTCTGGTTGCGGATAGGTCTTTTGTCTACGCCGTGCCGGTGGAATGGTTTTGGAGTCAGACAGAGAATTTGAAGAAAGCAGGCTACGCAAACGCGCTGATGTTAAGTCCCATCGCGCAATTGCTATACGCATCCGCGCATATTGCGCTGCAACACGGCGAAAAGGACGCTCCGCTGCGCTGGTACTACGATGTGGATTTACTCATCCGCGCATACGCGGAGCGAATGGATTGGGACGCGCTGCTTTCGCAGGCGAAAAATTTCAAATGGGGTTCCGCCCTGCGCGCGGTCATCTTCAAGACGCGCGAATATTTCGATACGCCCATCCCCCGTGAAATAGAAAATCAACTTGCGAATATTTCAGACCAAAACCAAAAACTGGTGGAAATGTTAAAGCACAAACCCGCCACGCACATTTTGGAGGAGTTTCAAAAAATGGCGGTCTTGAACGGGCGCGCGCGACTGCAATTGATGTGGACTTTGATTTTCCCCGACGCGGCGTATATGCGCTGGCGGTATCAATTCCAAACGGGATGGCTGCTGCCCGCGTATTATCTCATCCGCTGGCTGGGTATTTTCAAAGATGGCGTTTCCACCTTGCGTTCATTGCTGCATAAATAACTCATATTGAAAAAATTAGGTTCTTCCGTAATTAACGGGAAAGAGCCTTAACACGACACTTGCACCGCACTGCGTTTGGTGCAGTGCAGGTGAGGTCACACACCTCCACTAGCGGGCGGTGCTAGGGAAGTACACAAAGGGAAAAAAGCGGATAATTTTACGGGCGTTTTCCTTCGTGACCTGTCCTGAAA
>DZBA01000080.1:0-9683 GCA_022729775.1 Anaerolinea thermophila
TTTCACATAAAATGTGATAATAGTCATATTTGGGAATTTTTATAGACCTCAATTTCCCAAATAGTCCCTCAAATCATGGCTCCGCGAAGGCTGGCGTAATTTTCGCAATGCTTTCGCCTCGATTTGACGGACACGCTCGCGGGTCACATCGAAATAACGGCTGACTTCTTCGAGCGTGTGTTCGCGCCCATCGCGCAAGCCGAAGCGCAATTCCAGCACGTCGCGCTCACGGTCAGAGAGAGACTCCAGCGCGTGCTGAACCTGCTCTCGCAGCATGTCACGCGCGGCAACATCAATCGGGGACGGCGCGTCTTCATCTTCGATAAAGTCGCCAAGCGAGCTGGCATCTTCATCCCCCACCGGCGACTCAAGTGAAATAGGTTCTTCGGCAGAGCGCAGGATACGTTTGACCTTTTGCGCGGCAACATCAAAGCGCTGCTGCAATTCTGATTTCATGGGTTTATTTTCAGCGCGGGCGCGCATGATGGTTTGCACATCTGAAGCGGAGAGATAACCGATTTCGAGCGCGATTTCGGCATTATTCGGGTCGCGCCCCAAAATTTGCGTCAGGTGACGCTGCGCGCGCAAAATCCGCGAGATGGATTCGAATAGATGAACAGGGATGCGAATTGTGCGCGCCTGCTCCGCGATGGAGCGGTTGATGGCTTGCCGCACCCACCAGGTCGCATACGTGCTGAACTTGAATCCGCGGCGCGGGTCGAATTTATTGATGGCGCGCAGTAATCCCATGTTGCCTTCCTGAATCAAATCGAGCAGCGACATGCCGCGCCCAAGATAACGCTTGGCAACGCTGACTACAAGCCGCAGGTTGGCATTGATCAGCGCCTGATTTGCCTCCACCGCGCGCGCGTGAATCGCGTCCATTTCATTGAGCAGGGTTTCATCCGCAGGCAGGTTGCGGAACAAAGTCCGCTGAGAAGGGAAGGTTTGATGGTCGCGGACGTATCCAAGCAGCCACTCGGCAAATGAAAAGGGCAGCAGGTAAAGGTTCAAGAAAACGCTGTATGCGTGGCGCGCAAGGTCATCCCAATGATGGTCTACGCCCCACTGACCATTATCGAGATATGCGCGGAAGTACGAAGGAGAATCAAACTGCCAGCCCGCGTGCAGCGACTGCGCCTCGGCAATCATCAACGCTAGGTTTGGAAGTTCGTAATCGAGACGCTCAGTATCTTCGATCAAACGATCCCATGAAGTCAGCATATCTAAAATGGCAGAGTGATAAACAGAAGCGGCTTGAGAAATGCCCTTGCGCTGTTTTAGTTTGCGCAGCGTGGCAAGGTCGCGAACGGCTTCGCTTAAAGTAGCAAGGCGAAATTCACTATCTGAATCAAGCAGTTTGACCAAGCCAATTTCGCGCAGATATAAACGCACGGGGTCTTCTGCAAATTCGTTGGAAGATTCATGACGCGGCAGGGTTTCATCGAGGTCGTCTTCCATTTGCGTCAAGCATGATTCGTCAGGCTCGACAATTTCATCTATAGATGAATCCACCTGCGGTTCATCTTCCATGATTTCGGAAAATTTTACAAGCGGTAAAATCTCCGCCTTTTTCTCTTTTTTGGCAGGCAGGGTCGCGGTTTGTAGTTTTGCTTTTGGCTTTGTTTTTGGTTTCGGTTTATTTTTAGGTTTCGATTTGGAAGCCATCGTTTTCACCTTTGGATGAATTTTCAAATTTATCGTTTCGACAATGTTTTCTTTTTTGCTTGATCCAGGCTGTTCAATAATCGCGTAAATTGAAGCGTCTGTTCTTGATAAGGCTTGATATTTGCGCTGCCTTGCTGCTGTTCTTCTTCCTGCAAAAAGCGCAATTGGCTGATGTTGGTCATCGCGTGCGCGCGGCGCAAGTCAATGAAACGCGCGACCAACTCCTCCACAAGTTTATCTTCCAGCGGCAGGTCTTCCTCTTGCGCAAGAATATCTTTTGAAAAACTTCCCATCGGCTCGGGCAGGTTGCTCATTGCAAAATGATGATGGTCTTTTTCGTCCTGCTCGACAGCCTGACGCACCACGCTAAACAACAACTGATGGTCAGTATACTCGAAGTCTTCGACAGCCAACGCGCTCAAACCGAACTCTTGAAGTTTGCGGTCTAAGCGATATAACAGCGCGGGCTTTCGGAATAAAACGCCCAAGCAATAAGATTCAACTTTCAGGTTTGGGTTGACCGCCGCGACAGGTTGATTGACATGACGGGATTGTTCAGCCGCGCGAGGTCGCCGCGTGACCTTCGGCGCCACAGGTTGAATCTGCAACGCGCGCTCGTCCACCTTCAACATGCGTGATAACGCCTGGCGATATGTTTCGCGCTCCATCGGCGTTGGCAGGTCTTCGATCAATGGAAGCACTTGCGCGGCAATTTGATTTTTTATTTTTGGGTCGTTCAGGTTCTGCCCCGCTGAAAGCACATCCATGACGTGCGTAACAATGGGCTTGGCGTTTTCAATTAACTTCGCCCATTCATCTTTATCGCGCGCGACAAGTTCATCGGGGTCGAGTCCGTCTGGCAGGGCGACTACGCGCAAGTCGGCTTGCAGCCGCGCTTCGTTGTGAATCAATCCGCGCGCGTCGAATCCCAATTCCCCTTCCCTATCCATCGCGGAACGCGCCGCGTCCAATCCGCGCAGGACGGCTTTTTGTCCCGCCGCATCAGGATCGAGCGCGAGGACGATTTTGCGCGTGGAGCGTTTCAGCAGCCGAAGTTGGTCTTCGGTCAAGGCGGTTCCCATCGGCGAGACGACGTTCTCATATCCCGCTTGATGCAGCGCGATGACATCAAGATAGCCTTCGACAATCACGGCTTGGTCTGCGGCGCGGATGGGTTTTCGCGCGCGGTCTAATCCATACAAAATTCGACTCTTCGAGAACAACACCGTATCAGGCGAGTTCATAAATTTGGGCATGTCATTGGGGTCAACGATGCGCCCGCCAAAGCCCGCCATCTTTCCATTTTCATCGCGGATGGGAAACATGATGCGGTTGCGGAATTTATCATATGCGCGTGTTGTGTGTTGCGTGACGCGCGCGTCTTCCACATCGCGGACGGAAAGCAAGCCGACATCAATTAAATCTTGTTCTTTGTATTTGGATAAAAAATGTTTGAGAAGGTTATCGTAGCCATGCGGGGCGTATCCCAAACCGAATGTTTCGATGGTTGAGTCAGTCAGTCCGCGCTTGTCGTGAAGATAGGCAAGGACTTCTGGATGTTTCAAAAGATGGTTACGATAAAAAATCACCGCGTCTTCGAGTAGTTCGCGCAGGTGGTCGTACATTTCGCGGACTTCGGGCGTGTCGCGTTTGAATTCCTGCACTTGCACGCCCGCACGCGCGGCAAGTTTTTGCAGCGCCTCTTTGAAATCAAGTCCCTCTTTCTTCATCACGAATTTGAAGATGTCGCCGCTTTCGTTGCACGCGCCGTAACACTTCCACGTTCCCAGCTCGGGCCAGACTACAAAGGCGGGCGTATTCTTGTTATCGTGAAAGGGACAAAAGCCCGTGTAACTGCGTCCCGATTTGCGTAACTTCACCCCCGCTTCGGACACGAGTTCTACAATATCTATCTTGGATTTGATTTCGTCGGTAGTGGACATGGGGTAAGTATACAGGCAGACAGGGAAAAAGTGAAAAGGAAACGATACAGTAACGCTGTTACGAGTTCAAGAGCCACTCGGCAACAGAGCAAATTTTAACAGGAACGCCATCTATCTTAAAATTATCTTCGTTTGTGTTGGATAGAATCAACGCCTGTTTTATCTTTTTGAGGCTGCCGATAGAATCTTGCAGCGCGCGAATTTCGCGCTCGCGCACGTCGGGGTTCTCCATGCTTTGCGTCACTTGAATCAGTTGTCCGCTTTGGGGCAGGTAAAAATCAACCTCGTAGCCACTTGGAGAAATGTAATAATAAATTTCGGATGTATTCCTTCGCAAAGAGAGGAAAACTAAATTCTCTAACAATTTACCCGTATTTGGCGAAAAGCCAAACCCAACCGCATTGCATAAACCAGTATCAATGGCGTAGATTTTCTTGGGCGCAATTTGCTGGCGTTTTAGCGAATATGCATATTGGTTAACAGCAAAAATGAGCCAGCTATTTTCCATGTAGTCAATATAGCTTTTGATGGTATTTACGCTGCCCAATTGAAATTGGGATTTCAGTTTGTTAAATGAAACCGGGCTTGATGGATTGCTCAACAAATAGAGCGCGAGTTCCTTTAACGCGGTCACGCCATCCAAACGATAGCGAGTGGCAATATCGCGATATAACACGTCGTCATATAAAGTCCGCAACAGGGGAAGCTCGGGATAATTGACAGCGTCCGGGATACCGCCTGATTTTATATACTCGTTCAGCCGACTATTTAGCCGCGCGGAATCAGTTGTCTTCATTCTTTTCAAATCAGGGATTTCCGCGCTGCGAAAATTTAGAAATTCTTTGAATGAAAATGGAAACAACTCGACTGGCACATACCTGCCCGTAAGCCTTGTTCCCAACTCGCGGCTGAGCAGCGAAGCATTCGACCCGGTGATATAAAACTTAAATCCCATATCCATAAACCGGCGAACAAAATGTTCCCAACCGGAAATGTTCTGTATTTCGTCCACAATGAAAATTTTACGCTCGCCAAATAATTCGAGCAGAATTTGATAAAGATAACTTGCGTCTTGCGCTTGAAAGCCAATAAAGCGGTCATCTTCAAAGTTAACGTAATAATACGCAGACTCACCCAACTTGCGCGCGACTTGCGTCAACAGCGTAGATTTCCCCACCCGCCGCAGCCCGGAGATAATGACCGCATGGGGCAGTTTGCCGGCGCGCTCCACATCCGCAAGTTTATCGCGCTGGATGCCAAATTCCCCGCGATTGAAGACTTCCGCCTGCTCCAACAGCATGGTTTTGATTTGTTCTGCCGACCATTTGGGCTTCCACGGGTTTTCATTCATAATGAAATGATACCGCCAAAGGATTTCACTGTCAATGAAATCCTTTTTGGGAGGGAATAAAAGAGGCTCAGCCGCAGCCAAGCCTCTTTTTCATTCACCGATTATTCATTGCTCTTTCCGCTGACATAATCTTCCACCTTTTGGCGGCAGACATCATCGCGGAATTGTTTGGGCGGGGTCTTGAAGAAATAGGATGAAGGTCCAACAATGGGACCTGACAATTTTCGATCCAGCGCGATTTTGGCGCAGCGCACCGCGTCAATCATCACACCCGCCGAGTTGGGGCTATCCCACACTTCGAGTTTACATTCGAGGTTGAGCGGCACATTGCCGAAGGTCGTCCCTTCCATGCGGATGTAACACCACTTGCGGTCAGTGAGCCAGGGGACGTGGTCGCTCGGTCCAACGTGGACGTTATCCGCGCCCATATCGTAGGGAACCATGCTCGTCACCGCGTTGGTTTTGGAAATCTTCTTGCTCTCCAACCGTTCGCGTTCCAGCATGTTCAAGAAGTCGGTGTTGCCGCCAAAGTTGAGTTGATAGGTGCGGTCAATCTTCACACCGCGATCCACAAAAAGCGAAGTCAAGACGCGGTGGACAATCGTCGCGCCGACTTGACTCTTGATATCATCACCGAGGATGGGAAGCCCCGCGTCGCGGAAGCGTTTGCCCCAATATTCAGAGGACGCGATAAAGACCGGTATGCCGTTCACAAACGCGCAGCCCGCCTCGATGATTTGCTCGACATACCATTTGGTTGCCATCTCCGAACCGACAGGCAGGAAGCTAATGACAACATCGGTTTTAGAATCTTTGAGCAGCTTGACAATATCCGCTGTGGGTCCCGGCGCTTTTTCTATCACTTCGCTCAAATATTTTCCCAGCCCGTCATGAGTCATGCCGCGCACAACAGGCACATTGAGTTTGGGGACATCTGTGAATTTATAGGTGTTATTTGGTTCGGCGAAAATGGCTTCGCTCAAATCTTTGCCAACTTTGGTGACGTTAATATCAATGCCAAGCGTGAACTCCACATCGCGGATGTGATATCCGCCGAGTCTGGTGTGCATGATACCAGGGATGACATCATCCTCTTTTGCGTTTTGATAGAAATGAACGCCCTGTACCAGCGACGAAGCGCAATTCCCCACGCCAATAATGGCGACACGAACTTTTTTATTAGCCACGTTTTTTTCTCCTTTTTATTCAGGTTGCATTTTCATTTTATAACGTTTCAATGCGCGCCAGCCGACAAGCATCTTTTCCTTTTCATCCCACAAGCGGAAATATATAGACTTCAAACTTTTGCGAATGGTCAGCGGCTCGACATGGAAGACGGGATTTTCCTTATAACATTGTTCGAGCTTGTAATTGGGTATCTTCGGGCTGAGGTGGTGAATGTGATGGAAGCCAATGTTCCCGGTAAACCATTGCAAAATCTTGGGTAATTTGTAATATGAACTGCCATACACGCCCGCCTTGAAAAACTCCCAACTCTGGTGGCGCTCCCAATACGTCTGCTCAAAATTATGCTGGACATAGAACAACCATACGCCCGCGCCACACGCAATCAACAGGATGGGCAGTTCAACCAAAAGGTAAGCCTGCCAACCAATTTGGTGAATCGTCCAGCCGACAAACCCAAGCAGCGCGATATTCGTCCAAACCACACTATTGCGCTCGCGCTTCCCTGAATAGGAAGTCCACACGCGATGGGCAAACACGAACACAATCACCGCGCCAATGGTAAATAGAATAAATGGATTACGCATGATGCGATAGCCGAGTTTTTTATACCAAGATGCGGCGATATACTCTTCCACTGTCATGGTGTACACATCGCCAATGCCGCGCCGGTCTAAATCACCTGCGGTGGCATGGTGAATGGCGTGCGAATGTTTCCACTCGTAATACGGAGTCCACACCGCAACGCCAAGCAGCAAACCCAGCCGGTCATTGGCAACTTGAGAGTCAAAGAACGAACCATGACAACAGTCATGGAATATGATGAATATCCTGACCATGAACCCGGCAGTGGGAATTGCAAGCAGCAAGGTCAACCAATATCCAACCTCAAGGCTGCGGTACATCAAATACCACAACACAAAGAAGGGAATCACTGTGTTGAAAACTTGCCATAAACTGCGCCATGTCTCCGGGTAGGCATACTTGGAAACAATGGATTGCCATTTGACTTTTCCGATGCTCATATATATCTCCTTTATGGATTCTATCATCCTGTACACGATAAGCGGGCGCTTCCCCTGACACACAACAAAGTCACTTAATCATAGCCTGATATTCCAGATATGTGGTGACTCCATTAATCCAATTTTGCAGCCCATCCACGCGGATGGTCGGCTCTTCACAGCTGTTGAAAACGCCGCCGTCAAAATCCCTGAGCGCATTCTCGGCAAGTTCCCAGCTGCAATTATTATTGGGAATCTGACGCGCCTGCACAAAGAGAATAAAGGCGCGAATTTCAGGGTCGAGCCATTCATGCTCCGCGCCCGAAAGATAAAAGGTCTGAGCCAGCGCGGCAAGTCCTTCTATTTTTGTCGCGGAAGAGAGACTGGCGTTTTGAGGGTTGAGCGAACGCACTTCCCCGTCAACGATCACCTGCGCAATTTTTTTCGCGTACGCGATATCTGACTTGGAAAGCGAATCGAGCCGCGCCAGTTTATTGAATGCGTAAGCATGCCACTGATCTTCGGTCACTCTTTGCGTGACCATGTAGGCATTGACCTCACGCGCCTGTTTCAGCCAAAACTTTTGACCTGTCATTTCATAAAGTTCAAGGAGCGCCATCAAACTCTGGGCGGGAAAAGAAGCGGCGAAATAGTCCGCGTCTGCCAAGCCATTCACATGCGGGTCAAAGGCGTGATAAAAATCGCCTTCCGGCTTGCGCATGGATACGATGAAATAACCCAGTTCCATTGCGACATCGAGCAAGTTCCACTCATCGAGGTTGAAGCTGCCGGTGGCTTGCCATCGTTTATAAATGGTATCCACCGTCAACGCTGCGCTGCCCAGTTGACAACTGCCTTCAGAGTATAAACAAGCGCCTTTGAATTTTTCAGGGTCGCTCACCAAGTCTTTCAAATAATATTTGAGCGCCAAGTCGCCGGACGCGCAATATTGCAAATCACTTCCAACCCTGCAAATCGTATACAGCGCGCCGGTTCCTCCCATCAAACGCAGGGACAAAGGCGAGTAGGCTCTCTCTCCCGTTATGAAATTTACCTGATAGGAAAGTTCCCCGTTTGAAATTTGCTGGCGCATCAAATAACGCCCCGCGGCAATGACTCGGTCTTTTAGCGGATCGTCAGATATGGAAACGCCAACAGGGGTGTTGGCGGGGACACGCGTAGGAGATGGGGAGACCCACACAAACGGCGTGGACGTGACATCCACATCCGCATCCCTGCCGCGTGTTGGCAAAAATGTCCCCGCTATAAATGCCAACACAATCAAACCAAACAGCGCGTATTTTTTAAGCGTTGGGGACATCGCGCGCCTTTTGAATATTCTCAAACAGGTCTCGCAACGATAATTCAGCCAAAGACGAGACAGTGACATCGCCCGCCACGCCCATTTTCACCGTCAACGGGTTTGGAACCGCCACGACAAAGATATTTGCGCGCTGGGCTGCCAACACGCCATTCGGTGAATCTTCAAATACAACGGCGGCATCAGGCGGCACGTCGAGTCGCTCCAGCGTTTTCAAATAAATATCGGGGTTGGGTTTTGTCCTGCCCGGCTGGACATCGTCCGCGCAAATGATGTCGTCGAAATAATCGAAAATTCCCAGCCGCTTCACGTGCGCATCCACCCAAGAATGTGGCGAGCTCGAACCAATGGCGACTTTCATCCCGTTCTTTTTTCCCTCTTCGATGATTTCCAACACACCGGGCAAAACAGGCTTGACATGAATGAGGGCAGCCGCTTCGCTTCGGTAGCGAAGCCTGAGCGCGGCAGCATCAAGCTTGTTGGAAGAAAGTCGCGCGAGATGTTCCGCCGGGTCAAAGTTCGAAATCCCATATCCGCCAATGGTTTTTTGCCATTCATCCACTGGCAATTCAAACCCATGTTCGCGGTAAATGTCCTGCCATACCAAAACTTCCGGCGTTTCGGTATCCAGAATGAGTCCGTCAAAATCGAAAATCAATGCTTGTAACATAACTACCTATAGGTTATGGATACCTTCGCACAAAGTCGGCGATGGCTTCCCACATTTTCAAATCATTTGCGCCAGCCGCCAAAATATCTTCCATCATGCTGCCAATCGCATTCTTCATAATGAGATATTCGCGCTGCGCGTCGGCAACGGAGTTAAAAAAGCGCGTGTGATCCATCCAGCCGTAAATGTGACAGGAAACGGAAACGTAGTTTTTGCCCTGCTTGATGGTCATGCGTCCACCGCGCTCATGCTCTTCGTCGCGGAGAATTACGCCGCCTTCTTTACCGGACTTGCCGATGCTTTCACCATTCTTATATGGATTCCAATTACTCATCTATTTTTATCCTGCTTACGCGCGAAGCCTGAACGCTCACGTTCGATGGGACAACGCGCGCGGGCTGTTCCACTTTGATGGGGCGCGCCAAATGCTTGACCATCACAGCCTGGCGCGGTAACGCTTGCGCGCCTAAATCTTCTAAAACGGGTTCGAGCCAGGTCTGGTAAGAACGCACGCATAAATAAATTTTTCTTCCGCGCCGTT
>DZBA01000080.1:9783-11887 GCA_022729775.1 Anaerolinea thermophila
CTTTGCCACGCATAGACAGAAAATCCTGTAGAACGCAACGCGGGAAATATGCTGCTGGCTTCATCCACTTCGGCAAGCACGTGAAAGGCATTCCACCCACCTGCCTGCGCCGTAAGGTGTTCGATCAAAGCAGGCAGCTGACGATTGTTCAAATGCGAAGATGGCGCAAGGTATAACAGTTTCGCAAATGAATCTCCGCGCGTGTGAATCACCCCGCCCAATAAAGCTGATTCGCTGCTGTTGGCAATTGCCGCGTATAAATGCCGCGCGGGATTTATATAAGCAAGCAACCCCATTGCCCCCAGCGGATGTCCGCGCGTCAACGCGCGCGCGCTATCGAGAGTCAGCACATCGTTGTGATAACGCGCAATCAACGGCAAATCGAGAAGGTCAAGGGGACGGATGGACATTGAGTTGAATGTTGCAAGTTTCTACCTGCAACCTTTAACAATTACTTCGCTAATGAAACAAAATATTCGTGAAAGCGCGTGTCGCTTGTCAATTCAGGATGGAAAGAGGTCGCAAGCAAACGCCCCTCCTGCGCGGCGACAATGCGTCCATCTTCCAACGCGCACAGAATCTTTGCGTTCCCATGCACTGACTCGATAATCGGCGCGCGGATAAAGATGGCGTGATACGGCTCTTCTGTGCCTGTGACGCGCAGCATTTCATCAATTTCAAGGTCGGTTTCAAAAGAATCCACCTGACGACCAAACGCATTGCGCTGGACTTTGATGTCCATTAATTCGAGCAGGGGCTGGTCGCGCCCAATATCCTTTGAGATAAAAATTGCGCCCGCGCAAGTTCCCCAAATGGCATGGGATTTTCCAAACTGCCTGAGGGGTTCGATTAAGTCATACGCGACAGCCAGTTTGCCAATGGTGGTTGATTCGCCGCCGGGCATAATCAAACCATCCAAGCCATCGAGATGTTTTGGAAGGCGCACCTCCGCCGTCTCCACGCCGATTCTTTTCAGCATGGAGATGTGTTCGGAAAAGTCGCCTTGAAGGGCTAGTACACCTATTTTCATAATGAATACAAGTAGACAGGTATACAAGTAGACAAGCGCGTGTTTACCTGTCTACCTGTTTACTTATTTACTTCCGCCTACCAGCCGCGCCCGGCGATTTTATCCGCTTCGGGCATTTGAGAGACATTGCGCCCGACCATCGCCTCGCCGAGATTCTTGCTCACTTCCGCGAGAATGGAAGCGTCTTGATAATGCGTCACCGCTTTGACGATTGCAGCCGCGCGTTTGGCAGGGTCGCCGCTCTTGAAGATTCCAGAGCCGACGAAAACGCCATCCACGCCGAGCTGCATCATCAACGCCGCGTCTGCGGGGGTGGCAACGCCGCCTGCCGCAAAATTTACAACGGGCATACGTCCGAGCTCTTTGGTTTCTTTAATGAGTTCATAAGGCGCGCCGTTGTTCTTGGCAAACGCCATCAACTCCTCATCGCCCATCGTCTGCAATTGACGAATCGCGCCGATGACCGTGCGCGCATGGCGGACAGCCTCGACCACATCGCCGGTGCCAGCCTCACCCTTCGTGCGAATCATCGCCGCGCCTTCACCGATGCGGCGCAATGCCTCGCCGATGTTGCGGCATCCGCAAACAAAAGGCACTTTGAAATTATGTTTCAAAATATGATGCTCTTCGTCGGCAGGCGTCAACACTTCGGATTCGTCAATATAGTCAACGCCGATGGCTTCCAATATCTGCGCTTCGACAAAATGACCAATGCGGCATTTTGCCATGACGGGGATGCTGACCGCGTCCATGATTTTGAGAATCATATCGGGGTCAGACATGCGCGCCACGCCGCCATCCGCGCGGATGTCCGCAGGGACGCGCTCCAAAGCCATCACCGCGCACGCACCCGCCTCTTCTGCGATCTTGGCTTGCTCGGCATTCACCACGTCCATGATGACGCCGCCTTTTAACATTTGGGCTAAACCTTTCTTCTCGGTCCAGGTACCAGTCTTTGATTCCATTTCTATTTACTCCTTAAGTTGAATACAAACAAATTCTACCATGCAAGCACACCAGCACGAACCAACGCCAGCTGTGTTTTATGAAAGATTAATGCGGCTGCATTAATCA
>DZBA01000081.1 GCA_022729775.1 Anaerolinea thermophila
CCTGTTCGGGGGTGAAGATGCGCGCGATGCCGGCAAAGTCAATGCCGCAGAAAGCGATGGCAAGGACGGTTGACCAGCGCAGCCCGGCAAAGGTCAAATCACCGAGGACATCGTGCAGCGCGAATTGCGTGGTGCTGAAGTTGAATATTTCGAATGCGCCAAGCGCGATGAGAATCAACGCGCCCCACGCCGCCCCCCGGTTGAATTTTCGATAGCGGACGATGTTATTCCACAGAGCCATCACACCGTCTACAAGAGGATTTTGGACTGTCATTTCGACCTCCTTGTCGAGTATGAAGACATTTTAGAACAAACGTTCTAAAATGTCAAGGATGTGGAACTTAAAAAACTCACCCGCAAAAAAATTCGCGGGTGAGTTCCATTTCTACTCTTCTGTCTTTGCTTCCTGTTTTTTCTCTTTCCTGCTTCTAATCCACCCATGCAGGCTCAAACTGACAACGCGCTCGCTGCCTTCAAATAGTTTTTTAAGGTTGGGACGCAATGCCCACATCAACAACAACTCCGCGCCTACGCCGTAGAAGACATAAACCCAGGGGGAAAGTCCCATGTAAGCGCGGACAGCAAAAATGATGATGGCAAATAACGCGACTGCCATCGTCGTAATGGAGGCAATGCCAATCGAGAAAAAGGTCAACATGCCAAGCGGAAGAATGATGAGGATGGATGTAACCCACAATCCCATTGCGCCGCCCACAGAGGGAGCGCCGCCCGCGCCGCCGCCCAAGCCAACAAAACGCCCGTTCTCATCGCGGCGCGGCAGGAAGATGGAATAGTTATGTCCAAGAATTGCGACAAGCGCGGCAGCTACATGCACCCAGTAATGGTCAGGGAAAGCCCAAATCGCAATCCACGCGCCAGACGCGCCCTTCAATATATCGAGCATGGCGGTTGCAAACCCCGCCCAAAAGCCGGCGGCGCGCATGGCATTTGTCCCGCCAGTGCGCCCGCTTTCCACATTGCGGACATCTTTGCCGGTCTTAAGTTTTACAATCAACAACCCAAATGGGATCGAGCCGATAAAATACGACAGGATGATGATCCCAAGGTCGAAAACAATTTGCATTATGGTTCCTCCGAGTTAAGTGTACATATCAAAACACGTAAAAAGAAAGTTGGTTGCTTGTTATCCAGCCTGCAAAATCAACGCAAAAAGATTGCCCAAATCCATGCCAGCGCAACAATAAGCACGGGACCGAAGGCAGCGCGGCGCAACGGGACATTTTCCGCAAGGCTGGTATTTAACGCGGTTAATCCATAAAGCGGACCGATAAGCGCGAGTCCAAATTGGAGCGGAGTCAAAGCCCAGTAATGTAACCCCGCGCTGATTTGCATACAGACAATTCCGATTCCGATTGCCCAAGGGAAATCCCAGCGGTCTGTGCCATCAAGACGAAGGACGCGCAAACTGATTAACATCGCCGCGATGAAGATGACCGGCACGAGTAAAAACATCCGCGCGCCGGAAAAGCGCAGCGCATTGGTAAGGATCAGGAAAAGCGCATACGCGACAGCGGTCAAACCCGCGCGCGCAAAAGCGTACATCGGCGCGGATGGGTCAATGGCGATATATTCCGCAAGAAAAACGCTGGTGATTAAAATCGCGCTGACGAAAAACCCCATCCACCATGCGGTATTGGGAAGCAACGCCAATGACGCGCCAATGACAAAGGTCGCAAGGGTGGGCAAAAGCAAATGTTCGATACTGGCTTTTTTCCCAAGCGCGGGATGTTCATGCATTAACCAGCTCATTCCGGTTGCGCTGAGCGCAGCAGCGAGAATGGTCATACCTGTCCCAATTGTCAGGGGATAGGCAAAATAAAAGCCGGGCAATTCAATGATCAACGTCAGGCGCGGCGATTGAACGATTTGCGTCAGGGCAAAGGTCAGCAGGATGGAAGCGACCAAAATGCCAACGCGGTCTGCTGATGGCAGGTGTGAATGACTCTCTTGCATAAGAAAATTGTAACCTGTGGAAGCGTATAAGCGCAAGCGCGGGGGTATGGTAGAATTAATTTGTTATGGACATGACGCGCACAGAAAACCTGCCTCCCCCACCGGAAATTATCAACTCCATCAAATCCGGGTTCGACACAATTGCAACACATATCACCGCGATTCTTTTTCCGCTTTTGTTAAACCTGTTTTTATGGTTGGGTCCGCGCCTGCGGATGAATGCCCTGTTCAACTTAATTAAAACGGATGTGATTTCGCAAGCGGGCAGCAATATTCCTGCCGCAGAACTTGAGCAAATCATGGGCTGGTACGAGATGGCAACATCGCGCATCAATTTATTTTGGATGCTGCGCACCATCCCAATTGGCGTTTCAAGCCTGCCATTTTCCGACGCCACCGCCAGCTCGCCGCTGGGCGTTCCATCCGTTTTGGAAGTCAGCGCGTTCAATCTCTTTGGCTGGATGTTCCTCATCGCGCTTGTTGGTTGGATTTTCGGCGGGCTGTATTTTTGGACTGTGTCCTGGCTGGCAATTGGAAACAAGGAAACCGGTCACATTGGCATTGGATACGCCATCGCGCAGACGTTTCTTCTTTCGATTTTATGGGGTATCTTCCTCATGATCATTACGATGCCAATTATGCTGGTTTTGGCATTGCTCGCCCAGATTGCGCCCTTCCTCGCGCAGATTTTCATCGTCGTAATTAGTTTGGGCTCGATATGGATTATCGCGCCGCTGTATTTCTGGTCTCATGGAATCTTTGTCAAGAAACAGAACGCGTTTTTATCCATTTGGAGCAGCATTCAAATGACGCGCTTCACGCTCCCCACCAGCGGCATGTTCGTGTTGACCGTCTTCCTGCTCGCGTTTGGGTTGAATCTTTTATGGACAATTCCCGCGGAAAATTCATGGATGATGCTGGTCGGAATCTTTGGACATTCTTTTGTCAGCACGGCTTTGCTGGCATCAAGTTTTATCTATTACCGCGACGCCAATATTTGGACAACGGCTGTGATGGATAAATTGAAAAGTAAAATAGAAAATAGAGCATAGATGATTGGTGATTAGCAAGCGGCGAATCATCATCAAGGAAACTGTTTGGAGGTTTTTGTGACTGAAAATAATTATGATGTAAGTTCAATTCAAGCGCTGGAAGGTATCGAGCATGTTCGCAAGCGCCCGGGTATGTACGTGGGCGGCACCGATATCAAAGCGCTGCATCATCTTGTATACGAAGTGGTTGACAACGCCATTGACGAAGCGCTTGCGGGCGTCTGTACGTCCATCAATATCACCATCCACCCCGACAGCAGCGTCAGCGTGGAAGATAACGGGCGCGGCATTCCCGTCGGTCCGCATCCATCCAAAAAGGATGCCAACGGCAAGCCGATGGAAACTTTGGATGTCGTTATGACCGTCATTGGCGCGGGCGGCAAATTTGGCGGCGGCGGATATAAAGTCTCCGGCGGTTTGCACGGCGTGGGTATCAGCGCGGTCAATGCGCTTTCTGAATGGACGCATACCGAAGTCAAACGCGACGGCAAACATTGGCGTCAGGAATATAAGCGCGGCGTGCCGCAAGGTCCCATCAAGCAGATTGGCAAAGTGGACAAAGGCGAAACCGGCACCAAGCAAACCTTCAAGTTCGATAAGGTCATCTTCACCGAAGATATTGATTATCGTTTTGATACGCTTGTGCAGCGCTTCCGTGAAATGTCCTTTGTGACGCGCGGCGTGACTCTCAAGTTTGTAGATGAACGTAACGACCGCGAGATGACCTTCTACTTTGAAGGCGGCATCACGTCCTTTGTGCGCTACCTCAACCGCAACCGCGAGAATTTGCATCCGGTGGTGTATGTCGAAAAGGAAGTTGAGAATATCGGCATCGAAGCCGCAATTCAATATACCGACGCGTACACAGAGTCTGTATATTCTTTCGCAAACACCATCAACACCATTGACGGCGGAACGCACCTGACCGGCTTGCGCTCCTCGCTGACGCGCGTCATCAATGATTATGCGCGCAAGAATGGCTTGCTCAAAGACGCCGACCCGAACTTCTCCGGCGATGATACGCGCGAAGGTTTGACCGCCATCGTTTCGGTCAAACATCCCGGTCCGCAGTTCGAGTCGCAGACCAAAGTCAAGTTGATGAATCCCGAAGTTCAGACCTACGTCACGCAGGTTGTTGGCGAAGCGTTTATGACCTTCCTCGAAGAAAATCCGCAGGCAGCGAAGGCGATTATCTCCAAGTGTCTGACCTCTGCCCGCGCGCGTGACGCGGCGCGCAAAGCCCGCGACCTCGTCATCCGCAAATCCGCGCTGGAGTCGCTGACCCTGCCCGGCAAACTGGCGGATTGCTCCGAGAGGGATTCATCCAAGACCGAGTTGTATATCGTGGAAGGCGACAGTGCGGGTGGCTGTTTTGACGGTGATACATTGGTTGCCCTTGCCGATGGACGTTCAATCAGTTTCAAACAAATTGTCGCGGAACAGGAAAAAGGAATCGAGCATTTCTGCTATACCATTCGTAACGATGGGAAGATTGGTATCGAGCGCGTGGTCAATGCCCGCCGCACAAAACAAAACGCCGAAGTGGTGAAAGTCACACTGGATAACGGCGAAACTATTATCTGCACGCCTGACCATCGCTTTATGTTGCGCGACGGAGAATATAAGCAGGCGATTGATTTATTGCCTAACGATTCGTTGATGCCTTTATATCGGAAGTTATCAGACACAAAAGAACCTGGCATTACTATTGACGGATATGAGATGACATGGGATCTACGCTCTGAAAGCTGGTTATTTACGCACATTTTGGCAGATTGGTATAACCGCTGGCAAGGTGTGTATTCCGAATCTGATGGCAACCATTGTCACCATATTGACTTCAACAAACGCAACAACAATCCCACAAACATCCAACGTCTTCCCTCAGAAGAACATTTGGCGTTACATCGTAAACACATTTCCAAGACTTTGCATCGTCCAGACGTAATTGAAAAATTACGTCAACTCAAACAAAGTTTTGGATTCCGTTCCAAAATAAGTGAGCGGATGAAGAAGCCTGAGACTCGTCAGGTGTTGTCAAGCAATGCCAAAGCGCAATGGGCTGATGAGGAATATAAAGAATACATGGTTGGGAAGTGGCGCGAATTCTACGAAACGAATGGAGAATATCGCCAACAAAATGCAGCCCAACTAGACAAAGCCCAACGTGAATATTGGAGCGACGAATCTCATCGCGCAGAACAATCGGCGCGAACTCGCCAATATTATGTAGAGAATCCCGAAGCACGAGAAATGCTTTCGGAAGCTGCCCAGATGCAATGGCAAGATGAAAATTTACTGGCTTGGCGGAGTGACAAGACCCGCGAACAATGGACACCCGAATTTAGACAAAAACGAAAAGCCGCTTTAACAGAAACATATTACAGAAAAACAATTGCGTCTTTGAAAAGTTTTGAAGTAGCGGGTGGTCAGATTGACTTACATGCTTATCAAAACTATCGTTTACAAACAAGGGACAAATCCTTGCTTCGGTTTGACTCTTTCTGTGAACGTTACTTTAATGGCGATCAAAACCTTGCTGTTGAAGCAATTGTCAATTACAACCACAAAGTTGTATCAATCGAGCGATTGAATCAGCGCGTGGATGTGTACGACATCGAAGTTCCGCACACGCACAACTTTGCGCTTGCCAGCGGAGTTTTCGTTCACAACAGCGCCAAACAGGGACGTGACCGCCACTTCCAAGCCATCCTGCCTTTACGCGGAAAAATCCT
Source organism: Anaerolinea thermophila (assembly GCA_022729775.1). Taxonomy (GTDB): domain Bacteria; phylum Chloroflexota; class Anaerolineae; order Anaerolineales; family Villigracilaceae; genus Villigracilis. The sequence goes on from DZBA01000081.1 coordinate 5,762, forward strand.
CAATACCGAGCGCGCGCGGCTGGACAAAATTCTCGGCAACAACGAAGTCAAGTCGCTCATCTCTGCGTTGGGGACGGGCATCGGCGATAACTTCGACCTCGAAGGCTTGCGCTACGGACACGTCATTATCATGACCGATGCAGACGTGGACGGCAGTCACATCCGCACGCTGCTGCTGACCTTCTTCTTCCGCTACATGCCGCACTTGATTGAAGACGGGCATCTCTACATTGCGCAGCCGCCGCTGTATCGCATGGCGTATAAGAGTCAAGTGCGCTATGTATATAGCGATAAAGAAAAAGACAAGGCTCTTAAAGAATTGGGCGGCGGAGATAAAGTCGGCATCCAACGTTACAAAGGTCTCGGTGAAATGAATCCTGACCAGCTGTGGGAAACGACCATGAACCCCGATAACCGCACGCTGTTGTTGGTCACAGTGGAAGACGCCGCCGAAGCAGACCGCACCTTCGACATGCTGATGGGCGACGCAGTAGACCCGCGTAAAAAGTTCATCCAAACCCACGCGAAAAGCGTCCGCAACCTCGATATTTAATTCCATCAAAGACCCTAAAGGTTTGCCAAACCTTTAGGGTCTTTTGCCTTTGTCATGAAAGTACCATATACCGAAGATGGCGTTGTGGAGTAAAATTCGGTTACTATGATTGCGCAAAGCTTACAGAGAAATATACAGGTCAGTTTCCAGCGATATCAAATCCTAATCAGCCAGGTTCTGCAATGGATTTTGGTGCTATATCAAGTTGCCGCGGTGGGCATATTTATCGCAGGGATGTTTATTGCAATTCCCTGGATGCGGCAGCCTTTCATAGGCGCGTTGTATGAGCATACGCTCGTATTCAACGGCACAGGTCCCGGCACGCCCAGCGCAGAATGGGCGTTGTTCGACCAGGTGGTCGTCGGCGACCAAATGACTGCAATTGACGGCGCAAAAGTACGCACATCCGAAGACGTGAATTCCATCTTACAAGGACACTTTCCGGGTGAAAACGTCACACTGACCGTGCGCGCCGAAAATGGGGGGGAACGTGAAATCGGCGTCACCCTGCACGCATTTCCCAAATCCAGCCGCAACGTTTACTTTTTTATTCCGACCATCTTAAGCGCGGTCTTCCTCGCCGCCAGTTTATGGATATTTGGCTTGCGTCGAAACGAGCCCGCAGGGCGCGCATACTCATTGTTTACATCCTCATTGGCGATTGTCACTGGCGCGTACTTTAACCTTGTCACCACGCATGAATTCACGTTTATATGGACGTTATCATGCGCGTTGATTGCCGGCGCATTGCTCGAACTTTCGCTGGTCTTTCCGGTCGAGCCGCGCGTCATCGTCAATCACCCATACTTGCGCTGGGTCAGCATATTTTTTGGGATAGCGCTCGGCTTATACGCCTATCCTACTTTGTTTAATTTAGAAAACCCAACTGCTTACATTTCAAGGTGGCAGTATGTATACGGCTTCATGGCGCTGGGCATATTGTCCTATATCACCATGAATATATATTACGTCTTTTACGCGCAATCCCCTGTTGTAAAAACACAAGCTCGTTCCGTGTTGGTTGGCGCGCTGGCGGCTTTTGTCCCCGCAATGGGATGGTTGGTGGTTGGCTTTTTCCACCCTGCAAACTTTTCGCCATACCTGTTCCTGCCGGTGGCGTTGTTCCCCTTAACCATTGGCTACACCATCATGCGTTTCCGCTTCCTGCGCACGGACGATATTGTGCGGCGCAGCGTGATGTACCTCGTCCTGACTGGGCTTGTGATTCTTGGGTATGCGCTGCTGGTCACTGGCGCGGGATTGTTATTCAACAACCAATTACCATCCAACAACGCCTTGTTGGTCGGCTTGTTCATTTTTATCTTGACCGTCGCACTGGAGCCGATCCGCACCCGCCTGCAAAGTTTGGTGGATGCGATGTTCTTCCGCGGTGAGCGCGCCTTTGCTGAGCAAATCGAAGATTTCTCACGCAAGCTGACCACCGCGCTCGACTTGAACACCATCGGCTCGATCCTGCGCGAACAAATCGCCGCCACGCTCACTCCCAGCCGCGTTCACGTGTACACATACGATTCGTTGAACGATTTTTTCTCCGCGCTGCCAGGCGATGACCGCCGCCCCACCAGCGACATCCGCTTTACAGCCACAAGCCCCCTTTCACAATATTTCAAAAAAGAACGCCTGCCCCTTTATCTGGATAACACAGAAGCGCTGCCCGAATCCCTGCAATCGGAACAAGCGCGGCTTGCGCTTTTGGGAGGGCGGTTGTTTGTCGTCCTGCCCGGCAAAGAACGGGCGAATGGCTGGCTTGCGTTAGGTTCGCGCTTGTCCGGGCTTCCATATACACCGCGCGACCTGCGCTTCCTCGAAAATATCTGCGATCAGGCGTCTGTCGCCATCGAGCGCGTGCAGACCGTCGCTCACCTCGAGCGCCGTATTCAGGAAATGAACGCGCTGACTCGCGTCTCGCAAGGCGTGAACGTCACCCTGACCTTTGATGATGTTCTCGAACTCATTTTTGCTCAAACCGCGCAAATCATTCCCACATCGCATTTTCACATCACATTATTCAACGAAGTGAGTAATTATTATTACTACGGTTTTTGCGTGGAAAATAACGAGCGCATCCCTGAATTTGAAAACCAACCCTTCACGCTGAATATGGGACTCAGCCCCGAAGTGATTTCAAAAAGCCGCCAGGTCATGACGCAGGATTATGCCCGCGAATGTCAGGCGCGCAGCGCAACGCCCACACTGGAAAACGTCTACGCATGGATGGGCGTGCCGCTCAATGCGGGCGCAAAATCCATCGGCGCGCTGAGCATTGGCACGCGCGACTCAGCCACCATCTACACACGCGGACAACTCGAACTGCTGCAAGCCATCGCAGACCAGACCGCAGGCGCAATCGTCAAAGCCCGCCTGCTGCAAGAGACAGAACAACGCGCGCGCCAACTTTCCACGCTGAACGAAATCACGCGCCAATTGACCTCCACGCTGGATTTAGGTCCGCTGTTGCAAAACATCCTTGAAAACGCGGTTAGCATCTTAAACTGCGAAGCGGGCAGTTTGTTCCTTGTGGATGAACAAACCGGCGAGCTCGTCTTCAAAGTAACGGTGGGACCTGTTGCCGCGAACCTCGTCGGTCAACGCCTGCCGCCCGGAACGGGCATTGTCGGGCGCGCTGTGCAACTCCGCAAGCCGCTCATCGAAAACGAACAACAAAGATCCGGCGTCCGCTTTGGCGGCATTGACCAGCAGACCGGCTTTGTCAGCCGCGCGCTCATGGCAGTTCCCCTGCAAGTAAAAGACCGCGTTACGGGCGTCGTCGAAGTCATCAACCGCCGCGATGGTCTTCCCTTTGTAGACGACGACCAAAGCCTGTTGACCGCATTCGCAGGGCAGGCAGCGGTGGCAATCGAAAATACCCGCCTCTTTACACTCACCGACCAGGAACTCGCCGCGCGCGTGGAAGAACTCTCCGTCATGCAGCGCATTGACCGCGAGTTGAACGCCAGCCTTGAAATGGATCGCGCCATGCGCATCACGCTCGATTGGGCGCTGCGCCAATCCCATGCGGAAGTAGGGCTGATTGGCATGTTGGAAGAAAGCGACCTGCGCGTTATGTCACACCAGGGCTTTGAAGAAAGCACAGCCAAAAAATTTGAGCAGCCTCTCAAAGTAGACCTGCCCGCCATGTCCATTGCGGTAGAAACCGGCCAGCCGCAGCAAATCACTGTCGCCGCATCAAAGGAAAAGCTGCTTTCCACCGCGCACACGCAAATTGCAATCCCAATCCGCCGCGAGACGAAAGTCATCGGCTTGCTGCATTTGGAAAGCACAAGCGATTCACTGGTGGATATTGCCTTCCTTACCCGCCTCACCGACCATGCCGCCATCGCCATCTCCAACGCGCAGTTGTACGGCGAAGTGCAGCGCGCCAACTCTGCCAAGAGTGATTTCGTCGCGTTTGTGGCGCACGAGTTGAAGAACCCGATGACCTCCATCAAAGGCTATACAGACTTAATGTCTTCCGGCGCGGTGGGACCTATCAATGATGGACAAAAGAACTTCTTAAGCACCATTCATGCCAACGTTGTCCGCATGAACACGCTGGTCACAGACCTGAACGACATTTCCAAAATCGAAGCGGGCAAACTGCGCCTTGAATACAAAGCGACCGAAGCGCCCATCGTCATTGACGAAGCAGTGCGCTCGCTCAAACGACAGATTGAAGAAAAGAAACAAATGCTGGATGTGGTATTGCCAGAAACCCTACCCCTTGTTTGGACAGACCGCACCCGTGTCATTCAAGTATTGGTCAACTTGTTAAGCAACTCGCACAAATACACGCCTGAAGGCGGTCGTCTTGAAATTGGCGCGGAAGAAGCTGAAAACCAATGGGACCCCAATGGCGCGAAGCGCGTTGTTCACATCTGGGTGAAAGACAATGGCTTGGGCATGACGCCAGAAGACCAAAAGAAAATATTCCAGCAATACTTCCGCACCGAGTATTCCAAAGACATGGCAACGGGTACCGGTCTTGGTTTGAACATCACCAAGAAATTAATTGAAATGCAAGGCGGCAAAATCTGGTTCGAGAGCGAATTCAAAGCCGGAACCACATTCCACATCACAGTTCCCGTTGCGGAAGAGTAGCGAGGCGTTATGGCATTGGTTGTATCAGTAGGCACTGCACAAGCGCTGGATGGGCGTGAATCCGGTTTGCAAGCCGCGCACCATGCGCTCAATCACATGGGCGTCAACACCCCCAACCTTGCGATTGTCATTGCATCGCATCAATATCAAGCGCGCGAAGTCCTCAACGGCGTAAGCAGCCTGCTGGGTGAAGTTCCCACCATTGGGTTTAGCTCATCCGCCGGGCTGACGCAGGAAGGGTATTGCCCACATTCTGTTGTGGTGGCTCTTTTGAGCGGAACCTTTCAAGCGGATACAGTTTGGTATCCTGGGTACGCCCAATCGGGACGCGACACCGCCACAAAAATTTCCCAATATGCCGCCGCGCGGGTGGAACGCCAATCCCTGCTTTTCTTCGCCGATGGTTTTAACGGCGACGCTGAGCAATTTTGCAGCGCGCTCACCCCTGGATTGAAAATCACCGGCGGGCTTTCCAGCGGCGATATGCACACAGGCAGCACTTATCAAATGGCAGGTAATCAATCTGGCTCAGGCGGATTGGTTGCCGCTTTCATGCGCGGCAATATTAAGATCGGCGTTGGAAGCGATCACGGCTGGGACCCGGTGGGAAGTCAGTTCCGCGTGACGCGCTCGCGCGGATTTTGGCTGCGCACACTGGACGGACGTCCCGCGTCTGAAACCTATGCGGAATTATTTGGATACCCCGCGCGAGAGTGGGCATTCCCGCCTTTGAATTACCTCACGCGCCTGTATCCGCTTGGCGTGCAACAAGGCGACGAAATGATCGTGCGCTCTCCCATCCGCGTGGAAGCCGATGGCAGCTTCCGCATGAACGCGCCCATTCGTGACGGCATTGACGCTTATCTCCTGGTCGGGAGTTACGCATCTTGTGAGCGCGCCGCAAGACAGGCAGCCCAAAATGCCCTGTTACAACTTGGCAATACAAAGCCCGCTTTTGCGCTCGTACTTGCGGATATATCGTGGCAAATGTTATTGAAGTCAAACCCCGGGATTGAAATTGCCGCGATTCAGGAAATTCTCGGCACAGATATTCCAATCGCGGGCGGGTACACGCTGGGACAAATCACGCCCATCGAAGGCGCAACGCCCAAATTTTTAAACCAACATATTGTGGTTATTGTATTTGGCGAACAGACAGAGGAATAAAAAGAAGCCCGGCGCAAAAGCCGGGTTTCTTTTTGGGTATATGTTTTTTGCTACAGGGAAAAAATGTCAATGGGCAGATTGTCTTGTTGCGAATTGGCGTAATTGGTTGTAAAATAATACAAATCCAACCAACTTTATTCGGAGGAATAAATTATGTCTCAAGAACCAATGTCCGTGATTAGTGATGATGATAAACTGTGGGCGATGCT
>DZBA01000082.1:0-3108 GCA_022729775.1 Anaerolinea thermophila
TTTATGCAAAAACTCGCGGGGTTTTTGGAAAACCCAGTCAGGATGTTAGTGTAAAGTCGGCTGTCCGCTTCGCGTGAAAGCGACCATCTCTGTTGACCACTGCGTCAGCGACGGCGCAGAGGCGGCTCAGTTTATGCAAAAACTCGCGGGGTTTTTGGAAAACCCAGTCAGGATGTTAGTGTAAATATAAACTTCCGAATTCATAAAGAATTCGGAAGTTTTGCTTAAAATATACCCTATGAAAAATCCCTCTTTCTTACATCAAAACAAAACGCCAAATTCAGACATCGAAAAAATCAACGGCGGCTGGAGATTAAAGATTCAACGCGGAGACGCGTCACAGTACCGCGACGCTCAACTGGATGATTACTCGCGCCTCCCACGCCGAAAATTTCCGCGCCATTCTGTGACAATGAGTCTGCGTGCCCGCGCCAGCAGCGCATCCATTCCCGGCACGTGGGGCTTCGGGTTGTGGAACGATCCCTTTGGGCTATCGCTGGGCTTTGGCGGGAATCCGTTTCGGCTGCCTGCACTGCCAAATGCAGTTTGGTTTTTTCATGCATCGCCGCAGAATTATTTATCGTTCAGGGATGACAAACCCGCGCAAGGATTTCTTGCGCAAAGTTTTCGCTCGCCGGCGTTTCATCCCCTGCTGATGATGGCTGGAATCGCGCTGCCCTTCTCGAAAAAAATAACAAGAAAATTATTAAGCAAAGTGATTAAAGAAGACAGCGCAAACCTGAATATGGATGTTACTAAATGGCATACATATAAATTCACGTGGAACAAGAACCACGTCGCGTTTTGGGTGGATGATATTTGCGCGCTCGAATCCGCCGTGAGTCCAAAATCTCCGCTGGGTATTATCATCTGGTTGGATAATCAATACGCAGCATTCACTCCCGACGGAAAAATCGCAGCGGGGATTTTATCAAACGAAAAAAACTGGCTTGAAATAACAGACCTGAAAATTCAAGACGATTAAAAAGAAAACTCCGGTTGCCCGGAGTTTCTCATATATCGCAATGTGTTTTCACCAAACCCAAAAAGTTGGGAGGAAACGCTGCAATAACGCGTCAGCGATCAAACCAAGAATTAAATAACCGCCAAATTTTCGATTATGTTCAAAAGCGAAACCCGAAAACCAAATGGGCCAAAACGCCCAGCCATCAGGAGATTGCGCGGGCTTGGGCTTGTTCATCACAGCAATCACCGCCAGCGCGGGCTTATAAGCAAGAAAGACAACCAGCATCACCGGTGTGAAATAACGCGGCACAAAGACCAGATATGCAATCACGAGATAAATCAAGAGAACTGCGGCTTGATTCACGCGGCGCGCCGCAGCTTCGCCCACGCGGACAGGGAATGTACCAACCCCTTTGGCTGCATCGGCATCGCGCTTATCAATATGCTTGGCTATATTAATGCTTGCGACACTTAGACCGAACGGAACGCCCGCGAGGACAACATTCCAATTCCAAGTTTGCGTCAGCACGAAATACACGCCCGTAATCATAATCGGTCCCCAAATCAAAAAAATCATAAGCTCGCCAAGTCCCCAATATTTGAATGGGTACGTATAAGCGAGAAGTACAAGCGCGCCAAACGCAAACAGGCTGATTGTCGTAACAGCAAACTGAGTGTAAAACAAAGCATACACACCCGCAGACGTTGCCAGCGCTCCGCTGACTATGAACCAGCGTATGGAATCGGAATTATTCCAAAATTTTTGCACAAGTGGATGAACTCCATACTGCGCGCGAAAATAATTATCGTGATCCACGCCGCGATTAAAATCCGTGTAATCATTGAGGATATTATTCGTGCCGTGCGCTATAAACAAGCCAAGCGTCACGATGATGAATGGAAGCCATGAAAAGCCTCCAACACGCGCGGCAAGGATACCGGCAATCACACAGGAATATACAGTGACCAGAGTCACAGCAGAACGGGTGGCAATCAACCATTTGGAAATAACATCAAGAGCATCCCACTCTTTCTTATCATCCATTTTGATCAACTGCCAGGAGGCTTTACGCCACATTGCAAAATTGATATGCATTGAATCTCCTTCTCAATAAAACATGACATTCTATAACAATCCAGCGCGGATGTGTTCACGCGCAATAATAGGTCACAAAAGATTATACAACCATCGCTTGAAAATGCGTATAAATTTCGCGACGCCTCGATTTTGTACTTACCCTTCTCCCATTTCGGCAACGGGTTCGGCGGGAGCGCGGCTGGCAAGATAATTTTCAACAAGAAAAATTGCAAGGGCGAACCAAACAATGCCAAAGCCAATCAACTGGTTGTGGCTAAAAGGCTCTTTATATACAAAAACCCCAAGCAAAAATTGAATTGTCGGCGCAATGTATTGCAGCAACCCAACCACCCACAAAGGGATCGAACGCGCGGCGGACGCAAACATCAACAGCGGAACTGTCGTTACAAGACCCGCGCCAATCATCAACACATCTGAAAGCCATCCAGAGTGCAAAAACTCCGCTGTGCCGTTCACTTCAACCACAATTAAATAAATTAACGCGGGGACAAGAAGAATGCCAGTTTCGATGGTTAATCCGTACAAAGACCCCAGCGGCGATAATTTCTTAACCATGCCATACAAACCAAAACTAAACGCAAGGGAAAGCGCAATATAAGGAAGTCGCCCGTAAACATAAGTAAGGTAAGAGACACCCAACGCGGCAATCACAACCGGAATCCACTGCGCGACGCGCAAGCGTTCCTTGAAAAAAATCACGCCAAGCATCACGCTGATAAGCGGGTTGATAAAATACCCGAGACTGGTTTCGACAATGTAATTTGCATTCACCGCCCAGACGTACAATAGCCAGTTTACGCCAATCAGCAGCGCGGCGATGATATAGGTGCGCAGGATTTTTCCCGTTATCGTCACTCGAAAGTCCGCCCATTGCCGCGTAAAAACAATAACCGCAAGCAGCAACACACATGACCATATAATACGATGCCCAATCAATTGAATTGCGGGGACATGATGAAGGAGTTTCCAATAAATCGGAAAGAATCCCCAAAATACATACGCGCCAATGCCATACAGAATTCCTTTTTTCATTTTTCTCCTTG
>DZBA01000082.1:3208-11795 GCA_022729775.1 Anaerolinea thermophila
AAAAAAGACCCTGCCGCCAAGCAGCAAGGTCTTTGATAAGATACATTACCGCTTTTACAGCTTCCGCAGATACCACCTGCCCGACACGACTTCATTTACATCGCGGGCAAAATCGCCTGCGGTGGGATAGCGGTCTTTGGGGTCTTTCGCCATTGCCCGGCCGACTACCTCCTGCCAGACAGCAGGGATGTTCTTTTTTACAAGGCGAATATCCGGGACAGGCATATCTACCTGCGCGCTGATTAGCGCGGTGGTCGAATCGCTGTTAAAAGGCAATTGACCTGTCAACAAGCGATACAGCACGATGCCAAGCGAATAGACATCTGAACGCCCGTCCATGGCTGTTCCTTTCACCTGCTCTGGGCACATATAAGCAGGCGTGCCTACCAACCAATCCCCTTCGTCGTCTGTAAATGGCTTTGATTTTGCAATGCCAAAATCGGACAGGAAGATTTCACCGCTGGAATCGTACAGGAAGTTGGAGGGCTTCACATCACGATGAATGACTTTGCGCGCATGAGCGGCATCCAATGCCTCAGCAATTCGCTTGAAGATGTGCGCAATTTCGGCTTGCTTAATTTCCTCGCGCTGCAATTTATCTTCCAACGAGCCTCCCGCCATGTAACGCATGACGATATAAGGCTGTTCTCCATGCCAACCAAAGTCATAAATTGGCACAATACACGGATGCTCCAACGCGGCAATCACTTCCGCTTCCTGCTGGAAGAACTCGCGGTAAATATCGTCCATCGTGCGGCTGTACATCAAAACTTTGACAACAACCTGGCGCTGGATGTAGGGGTCACGCGCCAGAAAAATCACTCCCATACCGCCCTGAGCCAGTTCTTTTTCTATTTCATAACGTCCAATTTTGTCTACGGTCATGCTGCCTCTTATGTTCTTGGTCAACAAAATGAATGATGCGGCAAGTATAGCATGAAGGCAGGAAAGATAGATAGCCTCAAAAAGGGTCGTATCTAAAGCAAGAAATAGAATAAAATAAGATGTTCGCCTTTATTCAAAATGACATCTACAAATTCCCTTCCCCGTATACTTCAATCATGGATTCGCTGGCTGCGCATACGTCGCGCGGCGATATGGTTCACGCGCGGATTTGCAGTCGCGCTGGGATTAGCCTTTTTGATTGGCGCGGTTGGCGTGTATCAGGCAAAATTATTGAAGGGTGAATTTCTCGCGCTGACTCTCGCGCTGGGGATTCTCGTCCCGATTTTATTTGCGCTCGCGGCATATTTCTGGCGCATCGAACCGCTTCACGCCGCGCGATATTTCGACCGCGCTTTTCATCTCGACGAAAGAGTCAGCACCGCGCTGGAGTTTCATGCGCTCCAAAGCCGTGAGATTTTGGAATCCGAGTCCGCGCAGATTTTGGAAAAACAATTGGCAGACGCGCTTTCATCGGCGCGCAGAATCAATCCGCGCCGCAGGCTTCCGCTAGTATTCAAGAAAATAGACGCGCTGCTGATTCTCGTCTTCGCGGCTCTGCTTCTCGGTTTGTGGTTTCGCGGCGAGGCGTTGTTTGCCGCAGCGGGAACTCAGCGCAGCGTGGAAGAATCCATCACGCAGCAGGAAGCAAAGATCGAAGAAATCATCAAGGCGATTGAAGAAAATGATTCGTTATCGGACGCGCAAAAAGAAAAATTAACCGAGCCTTTGCAGCAAGCCTTACAAGGTTTGAATCAAACAGATACGAAAGAAGGCGCGGTTTCGATCCTTACCAATACGAGCGATAAAATGCAGGCGTTGAGCGATAAGCAGGCGGGACAAACCGCGCAAGCGTTGAAAGAAACGGGCAGCGCGTTGACTTCGCAGGAAGGAAGTCCGCTTTCGCAGGTCGGGAAGGAAATGGCGAACGGGAATTTTTCTAACGCCGCCGCTGAATTGAAAAACATGGATTTGAACAGCATGACTCCCGAAGCATTGGAAAAACTCGCGGAGCAATTGGATGAAATGGCGGATGGACTCTCCGCGACGAATCCTGAAATGGCGGGGCAATTGAAAGACGCCGCGCAAAAAATCCGCGCGGAGGATTTATCGGGCGCGCAAGAATCATTGAACAACGCGGCGACGCTGATGCAAAATGCCAGTGAAAAAATTACCGCTTCGCAAACAGCGAGTCAAACTGCATCGCAATTACAGCAGGGCGCGGGGCAGGTCATCGCGGCGGGCGGAGGTCAAACCGCGCAAGGGAATCCCGCGCAGGGAAATCAGCAAGGGCAAAGCGATAACGGCGGCGCGGGGTCTGGTTCCGGTTCAGGCGATGGCGCGGATTCGAATCAGGCGGGCGGTGAAGCGGGAAATGCGCAAATCCCTCAGGATAACAGTGCGGGCGATGGCGGCGAATCTACCTACGAAAAAATGTACGCGCCTTCGTTGTTGGGCGGCAGCGGTGGTGAGACGTTGAATCTGCCCGTCTACGGCGAGGATGGCGAGGTAATAGGCAGAAGCCCCACAACAGCCGAAGACGGTGAAAGCCTTGTGCCTTATACTGAGGTGTATCCAAAATATGATGACGCCAATCGTCAGGCGATTGAGAATGGCGATGTGCCTTCGCAGTTTTTGGATGTGATACGGAATTATTTTGATTCGATACAGCCGTGAATGATGTCACTGCGAGCAAGGCGAAGCAGTCTTCTTGTCAGTGAAGATTGCTTCGGACTATTGTCCTCGCAATGACAACAAAGGAGTTACCATGACCTTATCCCCTGAAAAATTTTTAGAGTACGCAAATAAAATCGAAACTGAAATCGGTCGCGTGATCGTCGGTCAGAGCGATGTGGTGCGGCATGTGCTGGTGGGCATTCTCGCCGGCGGACATGTGCTGCTCGAAGGCGTGCCGGGACTCGGCAAGACGATGCTGATTCGCACGCTGGGCGATGTGCTGGATTTGAAATTCTCGCGCATTCAATTCACGCCCGATATGATGCCCTCGGATATTATCGGCACGGAAATTTTGAGCGATGATAACGGCAGGCGCGAGTTCCGCTTCCGCGAGGGACCTTTGTTTTCCAATCTGGTGCTTGCGGATGAGATCAACCGCGCCACGCCGAAGACTCAATCCGCGCTGCTGGAGGCGATGCAGGAAGGCTCGGTCACCGTTGCCCAAACAACCTACCAACTCGATCAGCCGTTCTTTGTGCTTGCCACGCAAAATCCGCTGGAAATGGAAGGCACGTATCCGCTGCCCGAAGCACAACTGGACAGGTTTTTCTTTAAGGTAAATGTTGATTTGCCCAATGTGAGTGAAATGGTTGAAATTTTAGATCGCACGACGGGCAAGGAATCGCCGTCCGCTTCTCATGCCGTCACTGGCGCGGAAGTAATTCAGATGCGCGAGTTGGTGCGCGTCGTCCCGATTGCTTCGCATGTCAAAGAGTACATCGCCAAACTCATGCTGGCGACTCATCCTGAAGATGTCAACGCTTCTCCGCTGGTGAAGAAATACGTCCGCTATGGAGTCTCTCCGCGCGGCGGGCAGGCGCTAGTGATCGGAGCCAAAGTCACCGCGCTGATGGCAGGACGCTACAACGTCGCGTTCGAGGATGTCCATGCTGTGGCGAAAGCCGCGCTGCGTCATCGTTTGCTGTTGAATTTTGATGGATTGGCGGAAGGGATTAAACCCGATGATGTCATTGGCGAGTTGGTTAACTTAATGCAGAATGCAAAATGAGGAATGCAGAATTCTTCATTCTGCATTCTCTATTCTTCATTTTTTATGCTCTTCGACGAATCCACTCTCCGCAAGATAAACCAACTCACCCTTGTCGCCTCGCGCGTGCGCTCCGGCGTCATCAAGGGCGAGCGGCGATCTGCGCGGCGCGGCAGCAGCGTGGAATTTGCGGACTATCGCAACTACGTCCCCGGCGACGACCTGCGCCGCCTCGATTGGAACATCTACGCCCGCCTCGATAAGCCCTTCATCAAATTGCTCGAAGAGGAAGAAGACCTCGCGGTGTATATTTTGATTGACGGTTCGCGCTCGATGGATTGGGGAGAAGGTGAACAGAATAAATTTCGCTATGCGTTAAACCTTGCGGCGGGACTCGGCGCGATTGCGCTCTCGTCGGGTGATTTGCTCTCGGTGGGATTTTTGCAAGGCGGGCGCGTCGCCGCGGAATTTGGTCCCTCGCGCGGGGGAATCGCCCTGCCGCGTTTGTTCAAATTCTTTGAAGCGCTCGAAGCGAAGGACAAAACGAACCTTAACGAATCTCTCCGCGCTTATTCGATCAAACCGCGCCGCGCGGGCTTGCTCACCCTCATTTCCGACCTGCTCGCCGAAGATGGATATGAAACGGGCTTGCGTCAACTGCTCGGTCGCGGACATGAAGCCGCGCTGATTCACATCCTCACGCCCGATGAGTTGACTCCCGACCTTGCAGGCGATCTGCAACTGGTGGACATTGAAACGGACGCCGAGCAGGAAGTCTCGATTGATGGCAGCTTGCGCGCGTTGTATACATCCCGTGTGCGCGAGTGGATTCAATCCACGCAGGACGATTGCCGCAAGCATGGAATTAAGTATTTGAATGTTGTCACTGATAAAAACTGGGATCAAGTTTTATTGCTTGAAATGAGAAAGACGGGGGTGGTAAAGTAGATAAGTAAACAAGTACACATATATACTTATTTACCTGTTTACCTGTACATATCATGCAACTACTAACTCCCTTCGCGCTCATTCTTTCCATGTTAGCAATTCCCATCATTTTGCTATATATGCTCAAACTGCGTCGGATGCAGACACAGGTCTCTTCGACATTGTTGTGGGAGAAAATTCTGCGCGACAAGCAGGCAAATACGCCGTGGCAAAAACTCAAACGCAATCTTTTGTTATTTTTGCAATTGTTGATTCTTGCCGCGCTGGTCTTTGCGCTGGCGCGCCCCGCCATGCAAACCAGAGTCGTCGCTTCGGGACAGGTGATTGTGCTGCTCGATGCGTCCGCTTCGATGAACGCAACGGATGTCACGCCCAATCGCTTTGAGGAAGCAAAACGCGCGATAGATTCGATCATTGACGGGATGACGTCTTCATCATCCATGACTTTGATTTTGGTCGCCCAATCTCCGCAGACGTTAATCTCCGCCGAGACGGATCACGCGCTGCTCAAGTCCGCGTTGAATGGCGCAAAAGTTTCGCAAGGCAGCGCAGATTGGGATGCGGCATTCGCGCTGGCGGCTGGCGCGGCGCATGGCGGCGCAAATCCCATTTTTGTAATCGTGTCCGATGGCGGGCTGCCGGAAAGCGGACTGCCATCACTGCCCGGCGATGCGCGCTACGTCCCTGTTGGAAAATCGAACGACAACCTCGCCATCTCTGCGCTTGCGCTGCGTGAATCAAACGGGAAGCCGCAACTATTCGCGCAGGTGAAAAATTACGGGGACAAAAATCGCGCGGCAATTTTTTCCCTATACGTCAACGAAGAACTTTTCCTCGCGCGTCAAATGGAAATCCCCGCCGGCGCGGAAGCGGGCATTTCGTTGGAAGGCTTGCCCGATAACGCGGGGATTTACAAAGCGCATATTTCAAATTTCGAAAACCTCGACGCGCCCCTCGACGCGCTCCCATTGGATGACATTGCCTTTGCGGTTTACCAACCTTCTGCCGCGCGGCGCGTGTTGCTGGTTTCAAAGGGAAATTTATTTCTCGAACAGTTGTTGACTTCGCTGCCCGGCATTCAACCTTTCCGCGCCTTGCCAAAAGAAGATGGGACGCTGCAAATTCCCAACGAGCCGTTTGATTTATATGTCTTTGATGGTTATGTCCCCGAAAAATTACCAAGCGGAAATATCTTATTCGTTAATCCCAAAACAAATACTTTGTTTGAGGTTGGCGAAAATTTCGATGAAATAAAAAATGTCCAAGTGAATGAGCATACGCTCACGCGCTATGTGGATTGGAAAAATGTCCACGTGCTGCAAGCGCGGAAAATAAACCTGCCCGTTTGGATGAATGTCTTAATCGAATCGGATTCAAATCCGCTGGTGTTTGCAGGCGAAAAAAGTGGACAAAGAATCGCGGGCGTGAGTTTTGATTTACGCGAAAGCGACCTGCCCTTGCAGGTTGCGTACCCCATTTTATTTTCCAACCTGATTAATTATCTTGCGCCGCCCAGCGCATTTGATTCCACCCAGTCGTTGAACGCGGGCGAGAGTTTGTTGATTGCAGCGCAGACGGACGCAAAACAAACGCTCGTCTCCACGCCGTCGGGACAAATTCACTCGCTGCCGCCGGGACAAAACATATTTAGCCAGACACAAGAACTCGGATATTACGCGGTCAACTTCGTCACTGAAAATTCAACGCGCGCGGAATATTTTGCGGTAAATTTATTCGATCCGCTTGAGTCTGATTTACAACCGCGCGAAGCGTTGAAAATCGGCAGCGCGTCTGTTACGCCCGCTGTCTCACAACAAATTGGCTTGCAAGAATTATGGACATGGCTTGCGCTATTTGCCTTGATTATTTTAATGGTCGAGTGGCAGGCGTTTCACCGCAAGAGGATACATCTGTTTGATGCCGCGCGACGAAATTAATTTCGCCGCGCATTTATGGAACGATGAGGGTAAACGCCGTTGACCATGCGCTCCAGTTATCTGCCATGTCTTTTCCGCGCGCGCGCCAGTAGTATGTTCCGCGCCGCATGGATGAAATTTGATAAGAAGCATCGCGCCGCAGTGATTTCCATTCCGGGCTGGAGAAGTCCGCGTTGTTATCCACTTGAATTTCATAACGGGTTGCGCCTGTGTTCTGCCAAATAAGTTTGAACTTTGAACTCAAAACTGCATTATTAAGGGGCGCAATCAAAGCAGGCACAGCGGGCGGCAAGGTGTCAATCGTAAACGCTTGCGCCGCGCTGAATTTTCCCGCTTCGTTGTTGACCGTGTACGCGCGCGCGCGCCAATAATATTTGCCATCGCCAAACGCAATCCCAATTTTGAAAGCCGTCTCATTCAGAATTTGCACCGCGACAATTTGATTAAAGTTTGCATCCAGCGCAATTACCACTTCATAATATTGCGCGTCTTTGACTTTCAGCCATGAAAATGCCGGGGCGGACGTGTTCAACAGCGGGTTTCGTATTGGCGCAAGCAATACAGGCGCGGAGAAATTTTTCGCCACCGCAACGAATTTTACGACATCATAGACCTCGCCTGTAAAACTGCCATCATTTAGATTCGTCCCGCCAAGCATCTCACCGAAAGCGTTGACAATGCTGTTGTTGTCCACAAGGTCAAGGCGGATTGTTCCATTATTAAAGCCAGTGTTCACCGTGACGATGTACACCGCGCCGCTTCCGCTGACGTTACTGACCGCCGCGCCACTCACGCCGTTGACCGTGAGTTGGAAGTCGCTCGCGTCCACACCCACGACGGGTTCAGAAAAGTTAACCAGATAATCCGCGCTAGATGCGAAAATTGGGTTTGGACTCCCGCGCTGAATCGAAGTCACAAACAACAAGGTTTTATCAATCGTATACACGTCCGCGGAAATAAAATTCCCGTTTCCTATTCCGTTCATCCCAAGCGGGGTTCCAGCAAAATTTGCAATGCTGTCGTTATCGAGCAAATCGAGTTTCAGCGTTCCATCTCCCATGCCGGTATGGACAGATACCACATACGCCGCATCTGCGCCGGTTATGGCGCTGATAAACGCGCCGCTCACACCCAATGCGGTAAACGCAAAGTCCGAAGCATCCACGCCGGTGACAGGCTCGGAAAATATCACGTTGAAATCCACGCTGTTTGCGTTGGATAAGGCAGCGCCCGCGCGAGAGATCGAAAGAACAATCGGCGCGGATTTATCAATCGTATAAGATTCACCGGCGTTGAACGGCGCAGAGAGTATGTTCCCCGCAGCATCTACAACGGACATCGTATTGATTAGATCAAGACGCAGTTCGCCGCTGCTGCCATTTCCGCCGGCGTTGACAGACACAGCGTAAAAATTTCCGCTGCCATTGACGCTGGCAACATACGCGCCTGTGATGTTGGGCGCGCTCAAAATAAAATCCGAAACATCCACGCCAATTACAGATTCAGAAAACATCACATTGAAATCAACCATCATTGCGTTGGTTGGGTTATGACTTGCGCGCAAAATGGATACAACGACAGGCGAGGTTTTATCTATCGCATAAGATTCGCCGGAAGAAAAACCCGCGCTCAATGGATTGCCTATCGCATCCGCAATGCTGCCGTTGTGAATCAAATCGAGGCGGAGTGAATCTTCCGCGCTGCCGGTCACAACCGAAACAAGATACGCCGCGCCGCTTCCCATCACGTTGCTGATATACGCGCCGCTTGTCGTCGAAAGGCTCAAGTCGGTAATATCCACGCCCACGACAGGCTCAGAAAAATTGAGCGCAAAATCCACGCTGGCGGCATTCGTTGGGCTGGGATACACCCGCGCGATGGAAGAAACAGCCGGCGCGGTTCTGTCAATCAAATAGGATTCGCCCGCGAAATTTCCACTGACAAGCGGGACAGCGTAACCGTTGACAATACCGTTGTTAGGAATCAGGTCGAGCCGCAAACTACCATCCCCCGCGCCGGTGTGGACAGAAACCAC
>DZBA01000083.1 GCA_022729775.1 Anaerolinea thermophila
GGAATAATTACTTTAATTTTCTGGTTTGACGCGCTGGTTGAGCAGCGCCATCATATCAATGTGTTTACGGTTGACCAGAATGCCGGCGCTTTCCACTCGCAAGCTGGGAATGAGAATTGCGGTCAAGGTCGCATTGAAGACCGGCAAAAAATCGCGCGTGCCTTCCATCATCAGGGATGTGTAATCAAAGCGCCCGGGCAATTCCATCGTGCCTTCGATTTCAAAATTGGATGTCGTCAGTCGCACGGGGTATTCCATCACATTGGTGAAACCACCGCGCACAATCGCCTGCGGTCCCAGGTCTTCGCGGCGCGACATGCAAACCGCGTGCATGTGCGGCTTCATCATACGCACCAGTTCAAAATGATCCACCAGTTTGGTAGGCATGTGCAAACGCGCAAGCCGCGCATCGTTCACTTCCATCGCGGATTTGGTTGGGTCGTTCAAGATGCCCATTGCGCCGTTGCTTGTGACTGTGATTTTGCCGACAACACGATAGCCAGAGGTCAAAATATCGGCAGGGAGAAAACGATAAGTGCGGGGTGAAGTATCGAGAGACATGGAAAGATTCCTCTTTGCAAATTGATATGGGATTCCACAGAGTCTAAACGCGGAAGAGAATTCAATCCAAAAGTAGAACTTCTGGATTCCGTTTACGAATCAAGATGCGGGCGCGGCGCGCTGGAGTGAGGTCGCGTGGGCGGCTGCGTGCGGCGATTGGCTTTGGTTGGTTTGCCCGCGTTTGGGTCTAACAGCATGTTGAGCCATTGAATTGCCTGCTCGTCATACTCGCGCCTGCCGCATACATCGCAAACCCAAGCGGGGAAATACGGCACGGTAATCAGCTCATTACCAAGCCACGTAAAATACGTCACATAGCGCGGCTGAAGAATGCCCGCGTGACATTGATTACATGGAAACGATTCAGGGGGGAGTTCTTTATTTTCGCTCATGCTACCTCACTGCGTTACCAATAACTGTTTATGCTGAATGATGTCCCATAAAGGCGGGGGCCAGTAAATCATCACAGCCTTGCCGACGACATTTTGAAAAGGCAGAAATCCCCATGAATGGGAATCAGACGAATCGTTACGGTTATCGCCCAACACAAAGAGATTTTCTTCCGGCACATCCCATTCGCCATTATATAAAGGCGTGGCGGCAATATACGGCTCATCAATCTTTTGACCGTTCACAGAAACAATGCCATCTTTCACGCTGATATGATCGCCGGGCAAACCGATGACGCGCTTGATCAACTCCTGGCTTGGGTTGAGCGGATAATGAAAGACGATAATATCTCCGCGCTCCACTTCGCCAAAGCGATAATTCAACTTGCTTACCAAAATAAATTCGCCGTCTTCCAGCGTTGGGCGCATACTGAATCCATCCACGCGCACCCGCGCCGAAATTGCATTGATTCCAAAAAACAAAACAAGGGCTAATAAAATCGTTTCGACAATGTCCAACGCAAAACGCACCCAGTCTGTCTTTTCCTGCTGCGCTTGTTCTTCAACTGGCTTTTCTTCTTGTTGTAAATTTTCCAAACTACCTCCGAGAGTGTAGGGGATTATACTGCCATTTTATTAATCTACGTGTCCCCAGGCAAAAAAAGTCGGGATGCGCAACACGCGCTTCTCCTCTTTACGCGCCTGCTCATCGCGCGCCTTCATCTTTTGGATTTGCTCCCGCGAACAGATTCGCTGCAAATCGGATTCGATGACATCCCATTCATTTTCCTGCGCGAAAGGCATCCGCGAAACATCTCGCCCACGAATTTCCCCAGCCTCTTCGATTTTGATTCCAGCCCGAAAAAATATCTCTGCCAGCGCCCCACCCAAAGATGGGTTTGCGCCCTGCCTGCGCAGCGACTCATTTTGAAATTCGCCAAGTTGCTTCAAGTCATAAGGCTCGTCCACGCGCTGACTGTAATCAGGCTCTGCAAACGCAACGACATAACGACTGACCCGCGCCATTTCTTTCACCACTTGCAGCGGATTCTTGACCCACAGCAAAAGGTAATGACAATACGCAATATCAAATGACTTATCACAATAGGGAATGTGATGCCCGTCCGCGTGGATGAGGGTAACGCCCGGAGCGTGGATTCGACACTCGCGCAGGGCTGCAAAATCGAGGTCAAGTCCGCAGCGCGCGGCGGGACTTTCGGGGAGTTGGCTCAAAATCGCGCCGCTGCCGCAGCCCACCTCCAAGATTCGATTTGCGCGCGCGAGTCCCGCCTTCTCGAAAATATAACTCCGCAAGTCTTGAGTCCACGCGGCTTGCTGAAGGTAACGTCCATGCCAGTCCATGCTTTGGTTGTGTCAACCTTCGCAATAACGCGGGGTTTCATGCCAATCTAAAATAAATTGAATCTGCTCATCTGTTTCCGGCGCGCGCGTATGGTAGAGTTTGGGCGGGCGGGTGAGGAAAAGGGCATTGACCTGCGCGACCGCACTTTTGGGCTGCTCATCATGGCGGACAAGATAACACCCCACCACTGTGCCTGTTCGCCCAACGCCGCCCCAACAATGGACATAGATTTTACGTTTGCGTTTTACGGCTTCATCAATCGTATCGAGAACATCGAGCATGGTTGCGTAATCCGGCACACTCCTGTCGCGGATGGGGATGCGGGTGTACCTGACTTTGAGTTCATAAAGCGGCGCAAGTTCCCTTAACAAAGGCTCATAAGGGACAAGTTCGTTGGGGTGCGTCAAGTCAATAAAATCGGTGAAGCCTGCCTCAAGAAAAGCAGAAATCTTTTTGCGGGCGAGTCGTTCTTCGCTGCTGCCGGGATATTCCCCAGCAAGGAATTGGTTTGGGATAACCCAATAGGATTCGGGAATGGGAAGTTGCGTCATTTATTCTGCCTGAATATGGATTCTGGAATTTATAAGTTTTACCCCAGAAATAGAATCTCTGGAGTCCGTTTTTTAGATTTTACTCTGGAAATGAATTGCACAGGTTATTCAAAATTTGCGCGCGCAGTTGGACAAGTTCGGGGTATTCGTAGAAGAATAATATTTTCTGCTCTGCAATGATATCCCCTGCGGGTTTGGGCGCAAGGACAAAAAACGACCAAGATTCCGCAATGTCTTCTTCGGGATTGGTAGCGGCATAATCTGTGAGGAAGTGGTCTTCATATTTGTAATAGAATTCATCGAGGCGGATGTAATATGTATCTTCGTCTTCTTCGAGGTTGATGTCGTTCCATTCTTCGTGAATATCCGCCCAAAATCGGTTAAAAAATGCGTTGATATACGAATCTGGATTGGCGCAACCTTCCCCGGGAAAATATTGTGGACATTGGGAAACTTCTTCAAAATACAGGTCGTCATCTTCCGGGTTTGTAAAAACAGGAATACTGGGCGGCACTTGTTCAGGTCCGAGGGTGAGAAGATGTCCGAATTCGTGGACAAGAGTAAAAGTCAGGTTGTAATATTCGCGGCTGTCAGCGATGTCCACTTCCAATGCCCAGTGATTGGGATCATCCCATGTTTGGGTGACAGCAGCCAGCGAGCCATCCTGTCCATCGGTGATGATTGAATATTCGCGGATGACTTCGCGCTGGTCAACAGGGATGAGCGCGGTGAAGTAACTCCACACCTGCTGATGAAGCGCGGCATCATTTTGTGCCTCTTGCAGTTCCGCGCTTACGTCTTCATATTGCGGCGAGAAAATTTTGTCTCCTTCGACAAGATAGGTGACGAGATAAACTTCCTCATCGAGAAGTTCGCTTTCGCCTTCCACAAAGGTTGTGGCTGCTGCCATGATTTTATCTGTAACGACAGGACAAGTCTCCAGCGCGGGTTGTATCGTCGGAAAAGATTCAATAGCGGGCGCTCCGCTTGGCGCAGACTCGCTGGGAAGCTGCGCGCCCATCACCGTCACACAAGCAAGGCTGCTGAAAAGCGCAGAGAGTATGATTGTGAAAATCTTAAAGCGGAACGACATCATATCTTAAATTATTGCTCCATAGAACAAGCGCCATCAAGGATGGAAGCGCGCAGTTCGACCAACTCCGGGTATTCATAAAAGAATCTAATTTTTTGTTCTTTGATGGAATCGCCCGTCGGTTTAGGGCTAAAGACGAAATAAGTAAAAGACTCGGCAATATCCTCGGTTGGGTGCGTTGTGGCGTAATCGTCAACAAATTCATCCGAATGTGACAAATAGAATTGATAAAGCGCATTGTAATATGGCACCAAGTCTTTGGATTCATGCTGCATGGCGCTTATCTTTGCCCATTCGTCAGCGATATCCAGCCAGAAGCGGTTGTAGAATGCGTTGATATAAGAATTTGAATAACTACAACCAGTGTCTGTAAAATAATCGGGGCAGGCAACGGCTTTCTTTTGCAGCAAGGCGTAATCATTCCAATTATCCACCACTTCCTGGTCTGGAATCACCTGCGAAGCGCTCAAAGTGAGGACGTGGGCATATTCATGGACAAGGGTGGATAAAAGCAAATCTTTATTTTCAATGTCTGCCATATCAACATCCAAAATCCATTGGGTAATATCTTCGGGGTTTTGCTCCACAGCAGCAAGCGTATTATCCGCGCCGTCGGTAAAAACGCGATACTTCGCAATCATGTCACGGTTTTGTGCTGGGATAACATCCGCGAAGAGCTGCCACGCTTCCGCTTGCAACGCGGAATTCTTCTGCTCATCCAACCAATCCACTGGCACAGATTCAAATGACGGGTCGGTTATTTCATTACCCTCGACAGAATAAATAACAAGGTAGGCAAAATCTGGGTCTTCGTATACCTCGGCGCCTTCCATGTTATATACATCGCCCTGTCCGCTGGCGATGATTTCCGTCATAGCAACAGTACATGCTGTATTTTCGTTTAACTGCTGCGCCGGTTGTAACCTATTCTGGCTGGCAGCCAAAACAAGAACCGCAACAAGAATGAAAGCAAAAAGGGTAAGGGCAAGCGCAAATTCCTTTTTCATTATTTCTCCGAATATGTTTATTTATCCGCGAATTGTATCCCAATCATCGCGGAGCAAGTTACCCATGACCTTATCCGCTTCCCCTTGCGCGGGGAGAACGTCGCCATCGGGTTCGACATACAACCACGTTTTGCCTGCGCCCGCGGGAATTTCATCGTCCACCGTTTCTTGCGCGACGGGATTCGACGCGGAATACGGGACGGGCAAATCCCAGCGAACCGTCAACGCCAGTGACGCGGCTGCGGCTTGCAGTTCGAGCAGTTCGTCGGTCAGGCTGTTATCCGCCGCGCTGAGCGAGATATTTTCCACGGCGAGGTTTGCCAGCTTTTCCAAAATCGCTTTGGCTTCATGCACGTTTTCTTTATTCAAGGTGAAATGCACGATAAGGAATAAATCCTGCGGGACGATGGTCTCGATGGCTTTCCACGACTTTGGGTTGTTCGGTTCGAGAATCAACATCACATGGTCGAGTCCCGTTTGCAGCAGCATGTCGAGATAATGCTTATCCGCGAGTTTGAGTCCATCCGTCAGCAAGCCGCAGACTTGACCGTTCTCTTCCGCGTGTTCGATGAGCATGAGCAGGTCATCGCGCAGGGTGGCTTCTCCGCCTGTGAAGACGATATGCGGAATCCCCGCCGCCCACGCCTTGTCCATGATGGATTTCCACTCTTCGGTGGAGAGTTCGCGCTCGACGCGCTTGACGGGCGCGTATTGGGCTTGAGTCGCTTCGGGCAGGCGATACGTGAGGGCGCAATCCAGCCGCAGGGTGGAATCCGCTGAGTGGGGCGCGACCCGCTCGAAGTCGAGAAAGGACGCGGGGTCGAGGTCGGGAGTCAGCGCGAGGGTTTGAATTCTCTCGACGAAGGAATCAAAATCCGCGAGGGCGATTTTCTTATTCACGCGATAGCGTTTGGAAATCTGCCGCGCGGCTTCTTCGCGTTCCGTGCCTTTGATGAAGTGGAAGGCGTACTCGGCGGCGGTGGGATTGAGCTGCATAACCGTCGCCGCGTTGAGGATGAGAATGCCCGAGCCGTCTTTTTGCAGGCGCAAATGCAAGCGGTAGTTTTTTTCATCCACGCTGCTTTGCAGGTGATGAATGCCTGTGGGCAGCGGCGCGACTTTGGTGAACAAGTCCGAGATTTGTTGGAAGAGATTCATGGCTACTCCTTTATCTCATTTTATTTTTTTTCGAGAGCGATTATTTGCATTAACAGTTTTAGCGCGGTAAAGAGTTTTCTTTTCTTTGACCGTTTTTCCAGAACCGCGCCGCATAACAACAATATATTCTTGCGTCATCGTGCTATCGAGAACTCCTGTCGCGTTTGTGGGGCTGTTTTTAGATGGCATACGCTTATTAGGAATGGAACGAATAAACGTATTGACATACTCAAAGCCGTTATTTTCAAAAAAATCTTTGACGGCAACATCGGTTGGCAAGACTACGCCTTTTACTTTTCTATTTCCAACGACATAACAAGCATATCCGTTTTTCTTTATTACTTTAGCGACATTCGAAATCGAAGCGCGCAGGTCAACGTAAAAAGAAATAACTTCACGGGCGCGTTTTTCGTCGGATTTGTTTACGCTTTCAATGGCGGCGTTTAGCGCTTTGCTTGGAAAAGAAGAAAATTCTCTGACAGTTTTTCCGCCCATTAATTTGCGGTCAATCTTGTCAGGTTCTTCGAGTTCGAGCCAAGCCGCCGACAAACGCGAATATTGTCCATAAGCGACGGTTGTGCCTGAATCGCCATAAGGCGGCGAGGTAACAACAATATCAATACTTTCAGGTGAAATATAATCTTCGGGGATTCCGTCAACTGTATTGAAGTCGTAAACACTCGCCAGCGGACAATGTTTCAGGTTATCAATAATTGCCTTATATTTTTTGTAACCTTCAAAATTTCTTTGAAGTTTAGACGACATGATTCCATAGACATCGGGCTTGAATTTCGCCAGTTTCTCTTCGTTGTATCTGTATAATTTGAATTCTTCATTGCGAGTATTCGAACTTTCTCTAACGGTCTCACTAAACGCAACTTGAAAAAACAATCGCGCTTCTTCATCTTCGATATCTTTGATGAATTTCCGAAGCCTAAATAATTTCTCGATAACTTCTGGCTTGAACCAAAAATCCAGACGCGTGATTCCATAAATCTCTTGCGCTTCTTTGAATTTCTTAAGTTTGTCGTCTAAAGCCATTTTGTGAAAAACGGCAATTTGTTTTTCGAGCGTCTTGATTTTAGGGGTTGATGTTTTCGCTTTGGCAATAAGCCGCGCCAAAGGATTCAGGTCTGTCCCGTAAGCGTTGATTCCTCTAATACTGGATTCGACCAAAGAAGTTCCGCTGCCAGAATATGGGTCAAAAAGCGATTTCGCAGAAACGCCAAATAAATCCAACAACTTCCCTGCTACCTGCGGAATCATCCTTGCTGGATAATCGTGGTAGCAATGCGTTAACTCTCGCGTAGGAGCGCCGTTGAACGTCCAATCATCGCTGGAGTCCTCTGGTCTAAGCGGCTCAAGAAAGCCAAGTTGAGCGGTCTTTAACATGGCTATAAATCCTTCACGTTTTGAAACAGCAAAGGCAGTTTATCTTCATGCGCTCGAAAACCAGTTCCGTGATTACGCACGCTCGTTATCTTGTCATGCAGGCGCAAATCAACAAGGATATTTCCCGCTAAAATTTGACTTCGGATGATTTCCGCCGAAGTCCCTGTCAGTAATTGCGTTTTCTCAAACTTGAACCATTCGTCATCGTTTTCTATTCTGCTTTGCGCGCTAACCAATATCAACGCTGGAATTTTTTCTATAAACCTTTCTACTAATGTTTGAAGTTGCCATTCTGCGACAAGTTCCCCAGAAACATGGCAAACAGATAAGGTTTCACTTTCTATGTTCAAAAACAACCCTGCCTTGTTCGGCGCGCTGGACATGGTGAAATACAAGCCAAGCCGTTCGTTTTCATCGGGCGTTCCATATTTTCTTATTGCGTCGAGCTGCTTCATCTTCCAAACTTTATGGTTAAACGTAAAAAGCGTAATCATCGAGGATGAATTTACGCGGCGCGCTTTAAGTTCGATTTCTCCTAAATCTGGCAAAGCGATGTTGTTTTCTGGTAAGCCAATTAACTTCTCTAATGTGTGACCGATTCCCGTCGCGCCTTTGCGCTCCGATTTAACCCAGCCCCGCGCTTTCAATTCCCCAAACGCTTGTATAAACTTGCTCAACGTCATTGTGTCTTTAGGCATGTATGACCTTTTCAGTTGAAACCGTTCCGAAGGTTGGTTTGGAATGCCCAAAACCTTCAACGAAACCTTCGGAACGTTCCATTTTTCAACTCGTTTGAAATGCACCCAATTGTATTCAACGGGATAATCTATTCTACTCTGTTTCATATCTGCAAATATTATTTACGGGAACGTAATCCATCCAGCGTCGAGAAAATATAAATAGATATAACCGATCAACAACACAACCCAGCCGATGAGTTGAAGTTGGTCCATCAAATTTTCGAATGAAATGGTGAAATTATCCTTGATGGTTTCGACGATGTTTTCGAGGTTATCCAGTTTGGCTTTGAGGCTTTCCTTCCAATCGGTCAGGTAGAACTCCGATTGAATGGCGGCGTACAATTTGGCAGTGTACCAATCGCCGATGAGCAGCATGTATTGTTCGGCGCGCTCGAAGTCGAGCATGACTTCGAGGCGGTGTTCGGCAATCTGCCGCAACATGCCGCGCGTGGGGCGCGGGCGGCGTCTGTTTTTGAAGAAGGCTTCGTTGAGTTTATCGAGCATGGTTTCGATGGACTCATCCAACATGCGGTAGCGCAGCAGTTGATAATTGCCGATTTTGAGCAGCGCGATGTCGGATTGAAAATCCGCAGCGGGGGCGATGATGACCGCGCCTTCCCAATCCACCAGCGTCAGGTCTTGCGCGGAGTAGCGCAGCCGCGAGCTGAGGATTTCATCCATTTCGGGTTTGTCGAAGACTTCGCGCTGCGAGCGAATGAAGCGGGTGAGTTTCAGCGCGTTTTTTTCGATCCACTTATCGGGCGTGGGCTTTGCGTCTTGCACCAATAAAATCGTGTATTCCTCATACAAGCCGCTGTCACGATATTTAACGGGGATGAATTTGCTTTGCAGGGCTTTTTCTATTTTTGCGCGCTCCTGCAAAACCGAAACCGCAAAAGGGTCTTTCAACTCAAAGTGACATTCAATCATCTGCACGCGCCCGTCGTAACGCTGACGCATGGCGGTCACTGCATGACCTTCGATGAGAATCGTTTCCTCCCCAAGCGTGACGAGTTCAATATCAATGGGTTCAAAGTACGGCGAATCCTTCAAGCCCTTGAATTTTTCAGGGGCTGGATTTTTTCCGTCGTCGAGTTCGGGGAAGGCGATGAGGTAGGTGATTTCCATTGGGGTAATTGGTAATTGGTGATTGGTAATTAGAGATTGGAGATTGAGTAGTTCTACCAATCTCTATTCTCTTAATATTCCGTCAGCAACGCATACACAATGCGAATCACATCATTCAAATGCGCGTCCACGCGACCTGGAAAAGTTTCGTCAATATATTCCAGCGTGTCATATTCCGTGTGAATGATTGCCCCGTCATCGCCATATTGCGGGTCAACCTGGGTATAGCCGTCTTTGTCGCCAAGAGTCCAATTGGTGGATTCAAAATACGCAAAGGGGATTCGCGCGTTGTCGAACTCGTAGACATCGGATGTGCCGTATCCGTCTTCATCGTTCAATTCCACGTCATAGATGGTTTGCAATTCGATGTCGTTTTCGCTTGCCCAATTCAACGCCCAATCGCGCAGTTCGGGTTTGCCTTCGTTGCCGTAAACATAGGTGTAGTCGCCAGCAATGACCGAATCCAAATTGACAAAGCCAATAATGTTTTGAAGTTCATCTTTGCTGGCGCTGTAAACGTAATCTGTCGAGCCAAGCAAGCCTGCTTCTTCACCGCCAAAAGCGACGAAATAAATCGTGTATGGAGTGGAAACATCCGCGAGACGCTCCGCCAGTTCGAGCAGGATTCCCACGCCCGAAGCATTATCGTCCGCGCCGAGTCCATCCGTGACAGAATCGTAATGCGCGCCCACAACCATCACCCGCGCGGATTCGCCTTCCTTCACCGCGATCACGTTGGCAGACTTGAACGCCGTCTCGGTTTCATCGTCCACCCAGCCCATGCGCTCAAAAGGTTTGACTACAGGCTCATAGCCCATCTCTGTAAACGCTTCTTCGATATACTGCGCGGTGGCGGATTCTTCCTGCGTGCCTGACCAGCGCGCGCCGATTTCTTCCGTGATGGTTTCAATGTGACCGCGCGCGAGTTCGCCGTAGATTACTTCCTCTTCCACGACAACGGCTTCCGTCGCGGCAACCTCTGTCGCTGCGGATATTTCTGTCGGCTCGCTGGTTACATTAACTTCGGCGGGCGGTGATGTTGCTTCGAGGGGCTGCGCGGGGATGGATGTGGCAGGCGCGGACTTCGCGCACGCGACAAACGAGAACAGAATCAGCAAGGCAGAGATTTTCTTCAATGTGTTCATTTATCCTCTGATGAAGTGCGGCATTTCCGATGGAATGATCAATGAAAGTTCTACAAACCCAGCGTATGCGCCATCGAGATACCACGGAGATTGGAAAATCATTTTCTTCACGCCGTTCTTTTCGATGGTGTACACGTTTTTTTCGCGCGCCGCGAGCAGCAGTTCGACTTTTGTCCGCGCGGGGTCGGGGTGACAATCAAGCATGTTCGAGCCGACGAGTTTATAGCCGCCGTCCTTTTCGAAAGTCAGCGCGGCTTTGTCGTTCATTTCGAGAATGATTCCCTCCGCGTCGCAAACGGTGATGGCGGCGGGGAATTCTTTAATCCAAGCGTGGTTGGTCATAAATTCCTTTCGGAGTCCAAAGTCTCCAGACTTTGGACACTACGCCAAAATCGGGAGATTTTGGACTCCAGAAAATTGCAACGGACATCCCCCGCCACACTCCGCCACGAGTTCGCAGGTCTCGCATTTGAAGGGCAGGTTTTGACGCTCGCGCAGTTGCACGGCGAGTTTGTGATTCCAAATCGAATCCCAATCATCACGCAGGAAGTTACCGAGTGATGTGTAATAGGATTGGCAGGGCAGCACGTCGCCGTTGGATTCAATGCACATGCTGTACAGCGCGGCGGTGCAGCCTTTGACGCCGAGATTGCTTTTTGTCGGGTCGAAGTTGCAATACTGAGTCGGCGTGTACCAAATCAACTTTTGACCGCGCGCGGATGTCTTCTCCACCGCCATATCGAGGATGGGTTGCAGCTCGCTTTCGTGGAGTCCCGTTCCCACGGTCAGCCCGTTGCCCGAATAAATCAGCGCGTTGAGTCCGATGGTTGGGACACCCAAGTCCGCGAGAAAATCCAGCGTGTCGGGAATCTTGTGGACATTAGACTTCAACATCGTGGTATTAGTCATCACATACAATTTGCTGTTCAAAACATTCTTCAAGCCTTGAACGGTTTGCTTGAACGCGCCCTTGCTTCTCATCATCTCATCGTGGATGTCTTCATCGCAAGATTCAACGGTGATTTGCACATGGTCGAGTCCCGCCGCGACGAGTTGCTCCACGTAATTCATATCCGCCAGCCGCCGCGCGTTGGTGTTGAGTCCCGTAATCTGCCCGTTGGATTC
>DZBA01000084.1:0-7140 GCA_022729775.1 Anaerolinea thermophila
TAAATAATATACACCGGTGAGGTCTCTCATGTTCACAAAAACTAAACGCTTTTTGATTAGCGTGCTTCTACTCGGACTCGCCGCATGTGCGACTCCTACGCCCAACCCAACCCCAGCCCCAGCGCCTGAGGTTACGCCGCCCCCTGTTGCTACCAATGCGCCTGCTGAAAAATATATTGTCTTCGGCGATATATCAGACGACCCCGCCGAGGTGATCGAGGGCGCGCAGCCCATCGCAAATTATCTCGCCGCGCAACTTTCCGATTATGGCGTTACAGGCGGACAAATCAAAGTAGCCGCATCTACTGAGGAAATGATCAAATTGCTCAAAGACGGCGAGGTTGACCTGTATTTCGACAGTACATATCCCGCGACCTTGATCAGCGATGCATCTGGCGGGCAGGTCGTTTTGCGCCGCTGGAAATTTGGCGTCGAGACCTATAACAGCGTTATCTTTGCAAGCAAAGACAGCGGCATAAAAAGCATCGAAGACCTCAAAGGAAAAATGGTCGCCATGGACGCGCCATATTCAACCTCCGGCTTTATGCTTCCTGCTGTGTATCTTTCTGATCACGGGCTGACTTTGGTCGGAAAAGCAACCAACACCGAGCCCGTTGGGAGTGACGAAGTCGGGCTTGCATTTGCATATGATGACCAAAATATTTTGCAATGGGTTTTGAGCGGTTTGACTCCCGCTGGCGTCACCGATGATTACAACTTCGACAAAGCCTTCCCGCGCGAAGCTATCGAAAAACTGGTGGAACTTGCGCGCACCGAATCCACGCCGCGTCAGGTCATGGTTGTGCGACCAGATATTGACCCCGAATTACTCCAAGCCATCATAAAAACGCTTACTACCATGCACGAAGATGCCGAAGGACAAAAAGTTCTTGAAGTATTT
Source organism: Anaerolinea thermophila (assembly GCA_022729775.1). Lineage (GTDB taxonomy): Bacteria > Chloroflexota > Anaerolineae > Anaerolineales > Villigracilaceae > Villigracilis. The sequence continues at coordinate 902 of DZBA01000084.1, forward strand.
CAAACCACGCGCTTCGATGAATTCCCGGAAGGAATTGACGCGGCAAGAAATCGAATGCGTGAAATGATGGAATTAGTGAAAGACATACCGCTTCCCCAAACGCCATGAAAAGGTTTTACGCGAATTTTCAAAATCTCTCTTTAGCCAGCAAAATCGCCAGCCTGATGAGCCTGCTCGTCACACTGGCTGTTCTTGCTTTAACCTTCCTTTCAATACAACGCGAGCGCGCGAATTTCGAAATAGAACTCGTCGAGCAAGCGGACTTATTCCTCGAGACCGCCTCGCACGGTTTACGTGACCCGCTCTACCATGCAAAGCTTGACGAAATGACCGACCTGTCCAATCAGGTCAGCGACAACGCCGACATTACATTTTTTGTCGTATACGACAGGGACGGCAAGATTCTGGTTGATTCACGCGAAGCCGCGCTCCAATTCTCACAGACGGTGGATGAACTCGGCGCGACAATTCTCAAAAACAGCGCTGAAGCGACATACACCAAATGGGAAAAAACCGAATTAATCTCCGGGCGCACAATCAAACTAGGGGATCAGGTTGTGGGCGCAGTCAGCGCGGGCTTTTCCACCACACCGTTGAGCGAAAAAATTCGCATGATCACCACCCAGGGCATCATCCTTGCCGTCATCACGCTGCTGCTCGGCGCGGCGTTCACCATATTGCTTGCGCGGCAGATTACACATCCGCTCAGTGAGTTGAACGCGATTGTCGGGCGCATGAGCGCAGGCGATTTAACCCAGCGCGTTACCTATCAATCGGAAGATGAGATCGGTCAGCTTGGCGCAGCTTTCAACAAAATGGCGGAACAACTGCAAGAGCGCGAATGGCTGCGCGATATGTTCGGGCGTTTTGTCAGCCACGAAGTTGTAGACGCGCTGCGCAGCGGTCAAATCAAACTCGAAGGCGAAAGCCGCCTCGTCTCCATCCTGTTTTGCGACATCCGTGAATTCACGCATTATTCCGAAAGGCACTCGCCCGAAGAAGTGGTGGAATTGTTGAATCAATTCCTGCCTCTGGTTGTGCAAGCCGCGCAAAAACACGGCGGTATGGTCAACAAATTTGGGGGCGACAGTACGCTGATTGTGTATGGCGCGCCGCACGAAGTCAAAGACAATGCCTACCGCGCTGTGCAAACCGCGCTGGATATTCGCTCTTCTATGTACATTCTCAACCGCGCGCTTGTGGAAAAAGGCGACCTGCCCCTGCGCGTGGGCGTAGGCATCAATACCGGCTTTGCGTTGGCTGGCGCCATTGGTCCGTATGAAAGGCAGGAATATACAGTGGTCGGGAATACCGTCAACCTTGCCGCTCGTATTGACGGATTGAATAAACAGTTCCCTGAAAATGACATCCTCATCAGCGAGTGGACGTACGATGCCATTGGCGATAAACGCGATTTATTCAAGATGACCTCGCTTGGAAAAGTTCCCATTCGCGGAAGAAACGACCCAATAGAAATATGGTCAGTGCAGGGAAAAGAATAAATCCTGATATAAACACCGCTCCGAAGGATTCTTAAAAAAACCTTCGGAACAAAAAAGAGACAGCCTCACAACAAAGGCTGTCTCTTTTTTGTATTTGCAAAATAACTACGGATTCGGCGTGCCTTCCACAGCGACCCCAACCCATGTGAAGACTCTTTTATCGCTGGTCGTTCCAGCAGAGGTCCAAATGGGCTGACCTTGGTCATCGGTGCCGGTCTGGCGGACAGGTGAAATCCACCAGCGGATGACATGCGCGACGTTATCCTTCGGGCGGAAAGAAGTGGGGACAATATACTTCGTATCGGTGACGTAATCGGTCAGGCGGCGGGTTTGGTCAGACGTGACATCTTCCACTGTGATTTGATAAGCCTCCGCGTCACGCAACACGCCAACGGACGCCCATTGCAAAGTAACAACATCATTCGCAAGCGTAAAGGCGGCGCCATCGGCGGGCAAGAGCAAATTCGGGGCGGGATATGGCGGCGGAATCGTCGCGGTGGGAGTCGGTCCCGGAGTCGCGGCGCGCTTACAAAGCGGAATCAGCAGCGAGGAGCCAATAAACACATTGTCCGTAGTCAACCCGTTGAATTCCTTGATCGCCTCAGGCGGTACAGCGTAATTTGCGGCAATGCTTGAAAGCGTATCGCCATCCTGCACGGTAATCGGCACTGTCTCACAGGATTGCCGAGTCGCATCCACCGGCAGCGCGGTATTGGTCGCAGGCGGCGGGACTGTGGCTGTTGGGTACGGAACTTTGATAATCTGCCCCTGACTGAGCGGACAGTTGGAAGGCAGGTTATTGGTAATGATAATGCTTTGCACCGAAACGCCAAAATTGAACGCGATGGTCGAACAATATTCGCCCACGCCTACCGTGTAATCAAACGGCGGAATCGGGGTCGGCGTTGGCACATCCGTCGGGGGCTGTGTGGCAGTTGGGGATGGCGTAGTGGTCGGCGTTAAGGAAGGCGTGGGCGTTTCCACATCCTCCACTGCCGCTTGTCCGCCACCGGCGCCAATCGCAAAAAAAGCAATCGCTCCCGCGATGATGATGACCACAGCCAAAGCGCCCAGCGCGGCGGGCAGACTTAATGTAATCACCGGCATCCGGCTGGCTTGAACCGATTTTTCAGCCTTCTTTGCAATCTTCGGTTCGGGACGCGCGCCAAATTCCGCGCCGCAGACAAGGCAACGCGCCGCATTTTCACTCAAGCGCGTTCCACACGTGGGACAAACCTTCGTTTTGTTGGAATTCGTTTCTAGACTCATACGAGGCAAAATTATACCATTGAACAATTATGGTATATTCACATTGACAAAGCCTTGTGCATGCAAAGGTTGTCGCATGGGACTGCAAAATCTCCTGATTTTGCCTCGAAAGTCAGGACGCGAAGCGTTCGAATCCATCCCTGACATGTTCTTCGTGTCCCTTGTGTAAAAAAACAAGGACTTAACTTCTAATTTCCCAAAGGAGATAATAACCATGACTCTAAATGACACCCTCATTGAACGCCTTGAAACATCGCGCGCAAAGATGATTGCCAATCTCGACGAGATTGATAAAAACCGAAAAATTTATCCGCTATGGACGATCCGCGAAATCATCGCGCACCTTTCCGGTTGGGATGACGCGGTCATTGCTTTTGTCCGCGCTGTCGTCGCCGGGGATGCGCCCGCCACGCCCGCCATGCGCGGCATGGATGTATACAACGCCGAGACGGTAGCCACGCGCGAAGGATTGAGTTACGACCAGATTTACCGCGAATACATCCAAACGCGCAATACGCTGGTCGAGTTGATTCGCGCGATGCCCGAGGCAAAGATTACCGAAAAATTCATCCTCCCCTGGGGCGGCGAAGGCAGCCTGATGGACATCGTCAACATTTTTGGTCCGCATGAGGAAGAACACGCGGAAGACATCCGCAAACTCATCGAAGAAGCGAAATAATCATGCGCGATATCAATATCCTTCACTACAACCGCGAAACGTGGAATCGTGAAGTGAATGGCGGTGAAAATCCCTGGACGCAGCCCGTCAGCGCGGATGTGATTGCCCGCGCGCGCAACGGCGACTTTGGCGTATTGCTCACCGAAAATAAGAACGTCCCGCTCGCGTGGTTTCCGCCGCTCAAAGGCGCGGATATTCTCTGCCTTGCCAGCGGCGGCGGACAGCAAGGTCCCATTCTCGCGGCGGCAGGCGCAAACGTGACCGTCTTCGATAACTCTCCGCGCCAGCTCGCGCAAGATCGTTTTGTCGCGGAACGCGAAGGGCTGAGCATCCATCTCATCGAAGGCGACGCGGCAGATTTGAGCGTCTTCGCGGATGAATCTTTCGACGCGGTGTTCAATCCCTGCTCGACGGTATTTATGAAAGATGTGCGCCCTGTATGGAAAGAAGCATATCGCGTGCTGCGTCACGGCGGAATTTTGATGACAGGCTCGATGAATCCAATTCAATATATTTTCGACCTTAACAAAATGGACGCGGGCATTTTGGAAATCAAATATTCAATTCCATATTCCGATGTGGAACAGTTGAGCGAAGCCGAATTAAAAAAATTCATGGACGCCGGTTTGCCGCTGGAGTTTGGTCACTCGCTCACCGACCTGCTCGGCGGGCAATGTGACGCGGGTTTTCACATCGTTGATTTATATGAAGATGTCCGCTCGAACTCGCCGCTGGAAAAAGTCCACCCAAGTTATGTCGCCACGCGGGCAATCAAACCATGAACGACATTAAGATTGGAGACCGCGTAAAAATATTTCTCGATGAAAAATTCGGGGAACATCAAGGCTGGCATGAAGGCGTTGTATTCAAGATACAGCCGTATTCCGAACATCGCAGTTTCTATTGGGTTGAACTGAATACGGAAGCGCAAGCCTCATTGGGCGTCAAGCAAATTTCCATATTCAACCCAAAGAACATACAGAAAGCAAGCACAGAATGAAAATAGAACATATTGCAATTTGGAGCAAGGACATCGAGCGGCTTAAGTCGTTCTATCAAAAATATTTCAACGCCGCCGCAGGCGATAAATACACCAACCTTAAAAAATCGTTCAACTCATATTTTCTATCGTTCGAATCAGGCGCGCGGCTGGAGTTGATGAACATGCCATCCATTCCCGAGTCGCGCGGTTCAACCGAGGAACAGTTCATGGGTTACATTCACATTGCCATTTCGGTCGGGTCACAAAAAAAAGTGGATGAACTCACCGCACAGGTAAAATCTGACGGGTACGAGGTGGTAGGCGAACCGCGATTCACAGGCGACGGATATTATGAAAGCGTCATTCTTGACCCCGACGGCAACCGCATTGAAATTACGGCATAAGATGTTAAATACAACTCTCGCTACCCTGCTCGACAAAGCCATTCAGTCACGCGCCCAACAATTCACCCCCGCGCATGAAGAAGCCTTTCGCCTATTCAACGGATTCTACGCGGGTGAGCCAAACCTCATCGTGGATGTTTATGCGCGCACGCTGCTCATCCACAACTACGCGGACGACCCCGCGCAAAATCGTGAGGAAGCCCTCGAAGCCGCGCGTTATTTGCAATCCGCTTTAAACTGGCTACGCGCTGGAATTATCAAAACACGAAACGGCAAAACGCAATCTGAAAAATGCGGTGAACTGGTCTTTGGGGAAAAACCAGACCGCAAAATTAAAGAACATAATGTGTGGTACGCCGTTGATTTGACCATGAACCGCGACGCGAGTTTTTATCTCGATACAAGCCTGCTGCGGAAGTGGCTCATCGAACATGCGCGCGGAAAATCCGTGTTGAATACATTTGCATACACCGGCAGTTTGGGCGTTGCCGCAATGGCGGGCGGCGCGGCGCAAGTCGTCCAAACAGACATCAACCGCCAATTTTTGAATCTCGCCAAAGATTCTTATTCATTGAATGGGTTTTCGATTGAAAAAAGAAATTTCATCGCGCATGATTTTTTCCCCGTTGCGGCTGGCTTCAAAAGCGCAAAACAAAACTTTGACTACGTCATTATTGACCCGCCTTTCTTCTCGACAACGGCAAGGGGAAAAGTGGACCAAGTCCACGAAAGCGCGCGGCTGATCAACAAAATCCGCCCGCTGATTAATGACGGCGGCGCATTAATCGCAATCAACAACGCGCTCTTCCTCAGCGGACAGGAATACATGCAAACGCTGGAAGAGTTATGCAAGGATGGCTATTTGAAAATCCGCGAGTTGATTCCAGTGCCGGATGACTTCATCGGGGACGTGGTCAACAAGCCAATCACTGACCCTGCGCCGTTCAATCATTCGACAAAAATCGCGATTCTGGATGTGAAGAGAAAATAGAATGGCAGGCGAAACCGACCTGAGTAAACTGCTGAAAGGCATGAAGCCCAAACTCAATGAAGGCGAATATGTTTACTGCCTTGTACGCTCGCTGGGAGAAGCCGCCGCGCTGAATCCGCTGTGCATATTTCAGGAAAAAGAAGGCGTCACGGTTATTTTATCCAAACAAAAAGCGGATGAACAATCGCTGCCCTATTCGGTTGTGATGGCGTGGATCACATTGACGATACATTCGTCACTGGAAGCCATCGGGTTGACCGCTGCCGTATCCAAAGCGCTGACCGAATCAAACATCAGCTGTAATGTAGTTGCCGCGTATTATCACGACCATATTTTTATCCCTGCGGCAGAGGCAACCCGGGCAATGGATGCCTTGATGCATATTGGTTAAATAAACAAGTCACGCTGATCA
>DZBA01000084.1:7240-11590 GCA_022729775.1 Anaerolinea thermophila
CCGGGCAATGGATGCCTTGATGCATATTGGTTAAATAAACAAGTCACGCTGATCAGCGTGACTTGTTTAACGTATGCAAGAGTTCTACTCTTCTAATGCGTCTTCACGCGGTTGTTTTCTGGGACGCGGCGGCGTGATGGTGGGTTTATCCGCAAGCGCAATGCCCAGCACATCGTCCATGTGTTTAACGGGGATAATCTTCAATTCGCTCTTTGCCGCTTTGGGAAGGTCAACCAAATCTTTCATATTCTTTTCCGGCAGGATGACGGTCTTAAGCCCGGCGCGATATGCGGCGAGGACTTTCTCGCGCACGCCGCCGATGGGCAGCACGCGCCCGCGCAGGGTGATTTCACCTGTCATGCCGACGTGACGGAAGACGGGTCTGCCCGTCAGCGCGGAGATGATTGCGCTCGCCATCGTAATTCCCGCAGAAGGTCCATCTTTTGGGATGCCGCCTTCAGGCATGTGAACGTGAATATCCAACCGCTCAAAAACGTCCATATCCAGTTTCAACTGCCGCGCGCGCGACTTGATATAGGTCAGCGCGGCTTGACCGGATTCCTGCATCACCTCACCCATTTGACCGGTCATCTGCATACTGCCCTTGCCTTCGATAATGGCAACCTCGACAGGCATAATCTCGCCGCCATTCTCCGTCCACGCGAGGCTGGTGGCAACGCCGACTTCATCGCTGCGCTCCGCTTCGGATGGGAAGACTTGCTGCGGTCCCAAAAATTTTTCGGTCATTTCGGCAGCAACCGATTCGGGATATTTTTTCCCTTCCGCTTTCATGCGCGCAATTTTTCGGCATACTTTCCCAATCTCGCGCTCCAATCCGCGCACGCCGGCTTCGTAGGTATACTCGCGGATGATTCTTTGCAGCGCGGCTGATTCAAACTTCACGCCAAATTCTTCGATGCCGTTTTCTTCGAATTGGCGCGGAATCAAATAGCGATTTGCAATTTCGATTTTTTCCTCTTCGATATATCCGGGGAAATCAATCACTTCCATGCGGTCCAGCAGCGGGGATGGAATGGTGGAAAGCGAATTTGCCGTCGTCACAAACATCACCTTCGAGAGGTCAAAGGGCATTTCGAGATAATGGTCGCTGAAGGCGTAATTCTGTTCGGGGTCTAACACTTCGAGCATCGCCGAAGCCGGGTCGCCGCGAAAATCGGAATAGAGTTTATCAATCTCATCGAGCATAAACAGCGGATTGGAAGTCCCCGCGCGTTTCATCGTCTGGATGATGCGCCCCGGCAGCGCGCCGATGTACGTGCGACGATGTCCGCGGATTTCGGCTTCATCACGCACGCCGCCCAAAGACACGCGCACAAATTTCCTTCCAAGCGCGTCGGCAATCGAGCGCCCAAGCGAGGTCTTGCCCACGCCGGGAGGTCCGACAAAACATAAAATTGGCTGGCGTTCTTTTTTGGGTTTCAACGAACGCACGGCGATATATTCCAAAATTCTTTCCTTCGCCTTTTTCAATCCGTAATGGTCGCGTTCCAAAATTTTCGCCGCGTTCTTCACATCCAAATTATCGGGCGTGGAATTGCTCCAGGGGAGTTCGATAATCCAATCAATATAGGTGCGGATGATGCCCACTTCGGGCGCCATGGGCGGCATCTGGTTCAGCCGTTCCAATTCTTTCAGCGCGACTTTCTTCGCCTCTTCGGGCAGGTTGGCGGCTTCGAGTTTTTTCTTCAAATCGGAGGATTCGCGCGAGAAGATATCGCCTTCGCCGAGCTCGTTCTGGATTTGCTTCATCTGCTCGCGCAGGTAAAATTCGCGCTGACTTTTATCCACTTCACTTTGCACGCGCGAATGAATTTCATCTTCCAATTCAAGCACGTCCAATTCCTGCGCGAGAATGGCATTCAACTGCCCGAGACGCGCCTTCGGTTCGAGGATGAGCAGCAGGCGCAGTTTGGCTTCGTAACTCAACGCCAGCGAGGTGGCGACCATATCCGCCAGCCAGCCGGGTTCCGAGATGTTCATCGCAAAAAGATGCGCCTCTTCGGGAATAGAGCGATCCAATTGAATACAGCGCTCGAACATGCTCAACGCGGAGCGCATCAACGCCTGTGACTGGCGGTCTGGGGTTTGCGGCTCGTTGATGATGCGCGCGCGGACTTTGAGGTACGGTTTGGCGCGGATGAATTCCACAATCTCGACGCGCCTGCGTCCCTGCACCAGCGCGGAGTAGGAATTATCGGGCATGTGCAGCAGCCGGCCTACCGCCATTTCTACGCCAACGGGCAAAAAGTCATTGACGGTGGGGTCGTTAATTTCGGGGTCTTTCTGCGTCAGCCCGATGACGGTCTGCCCTTTGCGCTGCGCTTCCTGCACGGCTAACAGGGAAACTTCGCGCCCGACGAAAATCGGCGAGACCATGCGCGGGAAGATGACAATATCGCGCAGCGGCAGGACAATCGCTTCGATGATTCCTTCCGCGTTTGCTTCCATGTTGGGGATGCGGTACAACTCCTCTGTGCGCTGCGAGAGGGTCAAATCAAAATTATCTGCTTCTTCATTCCAGTCAGGTTGGGTCATGTATTTTTCCAAAGGGTGTATTGGGATATGGTGCGATTCTTGAATTGCCATGATTATATACGACAACTGTTATAGCGTATAATTCAATTTATCGGAGTTGCATACGCAACATTCATTTCTAACTCGGAGGTAAAAATGAAAATCGAAGACATCGAGGGAATTGGCGCGAAGTTCGCCGAAAAGATGAAAGCAGCCGCCGTTCAGACGACAGAAGACTTGCTCGAAAAAGGCGGAACATCCGCAGGACGCGCCGCGTTAGCCGCCGCCGTCGAACTGACTGAAAAGCAAATTCTCGAATGGGTCAACCGCGCGGATTTGTACCGCATCAAGGGCATTGGCTCTGAATACGCCGACCTGCTCGAAGCCGCCGGCGTGGACACGGTGATGGAACTCGCCCGCCGCGACGCGAACAACCTCTTTGAAAAACTCAAAGCCACCAACGACGAAAAGAAGAAAGTCCGCGACCTGCCCAGCGCTGACCAAGTTGCAAAGTGGGTCGAGCAAGCCAAGTCCCTGCCGAGAGCGGTGGAATACTAAACTTCAAAAGTTTCAAAAGCATCAGAGGTATCAAAGGTCTTTTCCTTTGATACCTCTGCATTTTTTTTGAGGAACAACATATCTTCTCAAAAAAGAGGGGAAACGATCCGAAGGTTGGAGTGGCTTAACTTGTTATTTGAGGAAACCTTCGGAACGGTAATCTTCCGCCGCATTTTTTTTGAGGAACAACAGGATAATTCAATGCCTCGACTTATCGCCATTGGAAGCCTCGCGGCTTTATTCTTTAGCAGCACATTTGTATTGAACCGCGCCATGAGCCTGCAAGGCGGACATTGGGCTTGGACTTCCAGCCTGCGTTTTGGCTTTATGCTGATGCTGCTCGTCGCGCTGCTGCTCTTCACGCAGGGCAAAAAAGCGTTGAAAGATGTCAAAGATATTTTCATTCAACATTGGATGTTTTGGATTCTCGCGGGCGGAATCGGATTCGGAATTTTTTACTCGCTCATCACCTTCAGTTCACAATATGCGGCGGGATGGATTATCGCCACCACATGGCAAACGACCATCCTTGCCACGCCCATCGTCTTGATTTTTTTCGGGCGCAAAGTTCCAACCAAAGGCTTGCTCTTGACCGGCGTCATTTTCATCGGCATCGTGTTGGTGAATATCGAACATGCGGCGTTGACCAGTTTGCGCGAGGTGTTGTTCAGCGCGCTGCCTGTTTTGATTGCCGCGTTTGCCTATCCCATCGGGAATCAACTTGTGTGGGAGGCGCGCATGGGACACAATCCGCGCATCCCGAATATTTCCCATCCCATTTTGGAAAATGCCTTCGCGCGCGTTTTACTGCTGACACTCGGCTCGCTGCCGTTTTGGATTCTACTGCTCGCATTCACGTATCCGCCCGCCCCCACGCGCGGACAAGTTCTCAGCACCGCGCTGGTCGCCCTGCTTTCAGGAGTCATCGCCACCACATTATTTTTATATGCGCGTCATCTTTGCGCGCAACCATACGAAATCTCCGCTGTGGACGCGACCCAGTCCATGGAAGTTGTCTTCTCGCTCATCGCTGAAATCATTTTTCTAGGCGGAGCGTTGCCCGGCGCGGTCGGCGTCATCGGCGTGGCGTTGACCATGATCGGGCTGGTCGCGTATATGAAAACGCAAAACGGCTGATTTGCGCAGATGGTAAAATAACGTCATGAGAAAATCCGCGCTGGTGAAAACAAATGTCGCGCCGACGGGTTTTCCGCCTGTCTCGCAGACCCTGCCCAAGGCGGTGAGGCGGCTGGTGAG
>DZBA01000085.1:0-9824 GCA_022729775.1 Anaerolinea thermophila
AATTCAACCCGTTCATCTGGCAGAGGCGTTGCAGTATAGACCGAAGATGATGTTGTAAGGAGTACCAAAGGCAATTGCCCGCCTCTTTTCAATTTTCCTGATTTTCCAATTTCTTTGTCGCCAGCAGTAAAATCACCGACACAAAAATCAATACCACCGACAACGCCAATGCCACGCCGATGTTCCGTTCAAAGCCAAGATAAATTGCCAGCGGCATGGTTTGCGTCACGCCTTCCATATTGCCAGCAAAGAGAATCGTCGCGCCGAATTCGCCCAACGCGCGCGTCCACGTGAGGATCGCTCCGCTGGCGAGGGTGCGCATGGCAAGCGGCACCATAATTTCGGAAAAGAGCTGCCATTGATTCGCGCCTTCGACATAGGCGGATTCTTCGAGCTGCTGGTCAATGTGCGCGAAGCCGATCCGCGCGGAACGGAGGTACAGCGGCGCGGCAACAAATATCTGCGCCATGATGACAGCGGCAGTGGTAAAAGGCAGGGCAATCCCAAACGCGCTCAACGCGGAGCCAAACACCCCCCGGCGCCCAAAGGCAATCAACAACGCCACGCCCGCTACGGATGGCGGTAACACAATGGGCAGGTCGAGAATTAATTCAATCCAGGCTTTATGTTTAATCTTCCAGCGCGCCAGAATATACGCAAGCGGCGTGCCGAATGCCGCGGCGAGGACAGTGGTTATCGAACTGGTGACGAGACTCAAGCGCAGCGCTTTGAAGGCTTGTGTTGAAAACGCGTGAGCGGCGAAATCTGAAGTAACGGAACGAATCAGAATTGTCATGAGCGGCAGCGCCAAAAATGCCAGCATGAAGATGCTGGGCACAATGAATATCCACTTGGAATATCCCTTGTCTAAAAGGTGGTCAACGTAGCGATGGATTTTTGCCATTGGATTAAAAAGTCGCGGAAAATTCCGCGGCTTTTATTTTACTAAAGATTACTTAACCGGCGCGAAACCCCACTTGGCGAGGGTTGCCTGCCCATCGGGGGAAAGCACATATTCGACGAATTTCGCGGCGAGGTCAGCGTTTTCGGATTTCATCAGCGGCGCGATGGGATACTTCGCAACGACGTTCAATTCCGCGGGGATTTCGATGGATTTCAAACCCGGCGCGGCAACAGCGTCTGAAATGTAGACGATGCCCGCGTCCGCTTCGCCCAACTGAACTTTGGTAACGACCTGTTTAACCGTGTTTTCATTTGAGACAACATTCGCCAAAACTTTTTCTTTAAAGTCAGTTCCAAACGAAGCATTCATCTGCTCCAATGCCTGACGCGAATATTTTCCAACAGGAACTTCCTCGGCTGTCAGCGTCAGTTTAATGCCGGGGTTGGCAAGGTCTTCCAGTTTTTCCAATGCCGCAGGATTATTAGCAGGCAGGATGACCACCAATTTATTATTCAAAAAAATTTGCGGAATACCTTTGGTCACAAAACCATCCGCGACCAGCGTGTCCATTTCCTTTGCGTTGGCAGAGGCAAACACATCCGCAGGCGCGCCTTCTTCGATTTGCGCGCGCAAAGTTTGCGACCCGGCAAAATTAAACGTAGTGGTCACGCCGGGATGCGCCGCGTCAAATTTCGCGCCAATTTCAATGAACGCATCGGTCAGGGATGCGGCGGCGAAAATGGTGAGCGTCTTCGACTCGGGCGCGGAGGGGGCATCTGCGCCGCAAGCGGTCAAAAAGATGGTCAGTAACAAGGTAAGGGCGAGCAAGCGTTTCATTGAACATCCTTGGGGTATGAACTTCCTGAGTATGTACTCATTTAGTGAGTATACCGCAAGTCAAAGAGCGCGCCAACAGCAATTTTCGCGCGCTGCACATGGCTTATTTAAGGTCTGTTTTTTGTCACTCTGAGCGGAGCGACACTTGCACCGCACTGCAAGTGCAGGTGAGAGTCTTGCCGCTGGGGTAGAGACCCTTCGTTTCACTCACATCGTCCCGATGTCCTTCGGGAGGGTGACATGCCTCAAGGAGCATGGCGCGGATTTGTCAAGCGATCTTGAATAAACCATCACGCTCTGCGCGCCCATAAAAAAATCGGACAGTAAAACTGTCCGATGCAAAAGTTATTTATGCGCCCTGGCGGCATACCAACCTAATTTATCAACCTTGTGAACGTCAAACTCTGGCACATAGGGTTTGATATCCAGCAGCGGAGTTCCATCCAACATATCCACCCACTCCACTTGCAGCCGCGTTCCGTTCCGCTCAATTAACTTGACCACCGAAAAGCCAATCGGGTTGGGGCGGGTGTAATAGCGCGTCGCAAAAATGCCGTGTTTCTTTTCATCCAAAAACGGCTTGACCAATAACGAGTTACTGTTCAGCGCTTCATGGAAAACGTAAATCAAAATAATGTGCGATAACTCTTCGATGCCCGTCAAGCCCTCTTCAAATTCGGGAAAGACTTCGATTTCGCCCAAAGCAGTGGAACGCGAAAACTGAATCGGCGTTTCAGATTTTTCCTTGAACGGCGTATGAATCACGCCGATGGGTTTGAATTCAAAATTTCTCATATTCAAAAATTCTGCTGACATTCGTCCAGCCATTCCAGCACAAACTTCAACTGCTTCAAGCGCATTTCGAGACTCATGCGGCTATAGATTTGCCCGGCAGGTAACTCTGCCAATATTTTCTCCAGCCGCTGAATGTGCGTCTTCGCCTCTGCACGCTGCTGGTTGAAGGCTTTGGTAATCCGTTTTGGAAAATATAATTTAAGGAAATACAGCCGCGTGATGAATTCCATGCGGATGGCGCGGGTGCTGCCGCCGCTCGGAGATTCCAGCCACTTCAGAAAATTCTCGCGCCCCTGCGGAGTCATGCGCAACAATTGGCGGGAGGGTAATTTCTCCTGCGCGATTTTTTCGGACGAGATGTCGCCCTGCGCTTCCAGCCGTTTCAAAATAGCGTATGCCTGACTCTGGCTCAAATGCCAGACCTGACCCAAATCCGCGTTGACTGTGCGGTGCAAGTCATAGCCGTGACCTGCTTCTTTATAAAGCAAGCCCAGCAACGCCATTTCAGGGGAGAGTGTTCCAATGTGATGTGGTTTTTGATTTTTCATAACTCACCAGACGTGATTTTCGCGCAGTCAGTATCTACTCTTCCCCGCGAATTCTTTTCATATACGCGATTGCCTGCATTCGATTATCGAGATGCAGGTGCTTCAAAATATTTTGCATGTGATATTTGACAGTCTTATCAGACAAGTTCAACGCTTGCCCAATCTGTTTGTAATTCAAACCGGAAGCCACAAGGTCGAGGATTTGTAATTGGCGCTCGGTTAATTCTTCATCCGAAGCGCGCGCGGCATGTAAATTTTGCGCCCTTTCCGCCGTAATGACCGACACAAGCCGCCCGGCAAGGGATGGCGTGATGACTGTTTCGTCATGGGTCAAATTTAACAGCAGCGAACAAAATTCGTTGGCGCTCATCCCCTTAAGCAAAAAGCCCGAAGCCCCGTTCTGCATGGCTTGATATAAGTCTTCATTATCTTCAGAGGCGGTCAACATTACAATTTTTATATCGGGGAATTCCTCTTTAATGGCGCGGGTCGCTTCCAATCCATTACAGCGCGGCATGGAGATATCCATAATAATTACATCGGGACGAAGACTCCGCGCCATCTCCTGCCCTTCGATGCCATCCCGCGCTTTTCCGACAATCGTTAAACCGCGCGCCGAAAGCAAACTGTGCAAGCCTTCCAAAAACATGGGCGAATCATCCACCAACAAAATGCGAAGATTTTCCAGCCCTGAAAAATGCTCATCCTGTTCTTTGGGTTTGAGCAATTGCGGAACATGCAAAATGACCTTTGTTCCGCGCCCGGGCTTCGAGCGCACTTCCAGTTTGCCGCCGAACAAAGCCGCGCGTTCGCGCATCATCTTCAAACCGAAATGCCCGCCTTCGCCATCCTGCCTTTCATCGAAACCGACGCCATCATCAGAAATCGTAATTTGCAGAACGCGCTCATCGTAGGCGACCATCATTTCCACCTTGCGCGCGCGGGAGTGTTTGCGGATGTTGGCAAGCGCTTCGCCAAAGATATGCGCGACTTGGTCTTCCACGCCGGGCGCGACGGAAGGCGCGTCATCGGGCAGGCTCAAATCCACTTGAATACCGGTTTCATTTTGAAATTGACTCGCGTAGGTTTCCAAAGATTGAAAAATATCGCTGTCATGCCGAATGGGACTTCGCAGCCCGAGGATGAAGTTGCGAATATCCGCGTGCGCCTGCTGCGCCATACTTGCCACCTGATTCAGACTGTTGGATGCCGCCGCGCTTTGTCCGCTTTGCAACAGGGTCTGCGCCGCCTGCGTTTGCACGTTGATAAAGCCCATCACCTGTCCCAGGCCATCATGCAAGTCGCGGCTGAGGCGCACGCGCTCATCCATGGCGGCGAGGTTACGCTGCTGTTCCATGAGCTGAGTCTGCGCGGCTTCGCGCGCGTCCATTTCAGATTGCAAATGCGCGTTGGCGTCCCGTAATTCCACTGTGCGCTCCGAAACGCGCTGTTCGAGACTGGCGACTATGGTATTCAAACTCATCGCCATTTTATTGAACGCGCCGGTTAAAAAGCCGATATCATCCGAACTCTGCACGGGGATATTCGCGTTGAGATTGCCCAAATCCATCTGGCGGACTCCTGCGAGCAAGGTGTCGAGCGGTTTGGTGATGACATTGCGAAGCACGAGGGGCAGCAACATCAACAGCAGCAGGCTGAATGTGACCATCACCCATGCCAATGGAAGCATGAATGTATGCAGATAGAGTCGAAATTCCAAATAGAAATTTTCGATCATGGACGAGCCTTGGGGCGGACAAAAGTTGGGGATGCGACAGTTCCCAACGTGAAGGTCCTCGCCCTGCCCGGACACAATTCCGCGCACCCATGGATTTGCCGAAGGCGTCTCGTCGGGGTTGAAGCCATACGGCAGAGGCAGACCGTTATAAGTAATATCGAAAACGCCATTTTGATAGAGAACAACTTGAAATGTGAAAATTGCGCTTGGCTTGTAAATGGAAGGCAAACGATACCATGTGATGATTAAACGGTTTGCTTTGGAATCATTGTGGACATACACCCCGCCATCCCCGGCGGGATTCGGATTTAAGTCAATCATCAACGGGAAGATGGATGGGACATGGTAACGATGAGATTGCATGTTGGGCTGCCAGAAATGACTGCCAAAAGTAATTACGCCGGAAGTTACCGGGTAAACCTCATGGTAGGTTTTTCCGTAAAACGGAAAGTCGAATTCGATTTTCTTGCTGCGGAGTTCATCGTATATTTGCACGTCCAATTTTTCGCCCAGTTCGTCTTCGAATGAAAACTGCGTTTCACGCATATCATAGCCGCCGGAAGCATTGGGCGTAAAGCGTAATGTCTGCTTATCCTTCAAATTTGGTTGAAAGGTTGCGATGTACGGCGGCGCGATAAACCAACTCACCGAGCCAAGCAGCGCGAGAAAAATCGTCAGGGATAGCGTGGATAATTTCACCTGAACGCTGCCGCCGCCCGGGATGAAGTTAATGTAGTTGGTGGCGAATAGCCACAAGGCAATCAACACGCCAATAGACATGGCGGCATTGTAGATCGTGTGCGGCAGCCCATAGATGAGCAGGACATTGGTAAGTCCCAAGACAAATAAAATTCCAAACACCAAGACAAAGGCAAACGAGCCGCGCGCTTCCTTGTTTTGTGGTTTCCAAATTTTTTGCAGCCAGCTGACCGGGCGCGAGTCAGCGGCAAAGCCCTGGCGTAAAAAAGCAAGGGGCGCAATACTCAAAACAACTGCCATGCTATACGAGGCGAAGTAAGGGCGATAATCTACGATGTCCCACATCAACAATGAAACATAACGGTAGACCATGTACACCGCTTCCCCCGCGAAATAAACAAGGCTGATTGTCAAAGCCGCGACAACTTCCAGACGGCGCTCGGGGTACACTTTGGGAAAACGATAGGCAAACTGAATCAGAAAAACCAACGCCAGCGCCAAAACTGTATTTTGAGCATAAACAGCCAGCAGGCGGTTATAAGGAGAAAACGCCGCGTCCAAAAACATCAAAATAATAAAAACAGTGACCAGCGTGAAGAAACCAGCCAGCCACATAAGCTCAGTCTGGCGGTGGATTCTTAATCGGCTGAAAAGCAATATGGTGATAGACAGGGAAAGAAGAATCTGCGTCAGGTAACTAATGGCGGCAGGGGTGAAATAGAACAAAGGCATGAAACCATTATACCCGGCGATATAATTCATGAATATTTTGCTGTCATAGGGTGTGCACGCAAAACATGTCAGGGATGGATTCGAACGCTTCGCGTCCTGACTTTCGGGGCAAAATCGGGAGATTTTGCAGTCCCATGTGACAACCTTTGCGTGCACACGTCATAGGGAGTGTCTAATTTTGTGGGTTTTGCCTATATTTTTTGCCGCTAAAGCACAGAGAAAACCTTCAAAGAATCTCAGTGTCTCCGCGTCTCGGTGTAAAAGTTTTTTTCCAGCCCGCCTTTTTAGACATTCCTTATCATGTTGAGCGTAGCAAAGGAGACCGGCATGTTCGATACATCCAAACCTTATTCCACCCTTGATGAAGTCCTCGCTGCCATTCGCGGCATGAAAGATGACCCGCTTGTCAACGCAGGCACGAATATCGTCATCAGCCGCGGAAACCCAAGCGCCAAGTTACTGCTCGTGGGCGAAGCGCCCGGTCCGCAGGAAAATATCAAAGGGAAGCCTTTTGTCGGTCCCGCCGGCCAACTGTTGGATAAGATTCTACAAGCCGCGAACTTTGATCCTGAAAGCGACGTGTACATCACCAACTCGGTCTTTCGGATGCCGCCCGGCGAAAATGGCGCGAACTTCCGCAAGCCGAACGATGCGGAGATTGATTATTACCGTCCCTTTGTCTTTGAAATAATTCGCGTGATGAATCCGCGCGTAATTTTGTTGACAGGCAACGTCGCGTGCCAGTCAGTGCTGCGCAAAACGGGCATCACCTCCCTGCGCGGAAAATGGGTCGAGATGGATGGTCGCTGGGTAATGCCGATCTACCACCCATCTTACCTGCTGCGGAATCAATCGCGCGAGCCCGGCTCGCCCAAAGCGCAAATGTGGGACGACATCCGCGAAGCGCGCAAAAAGTATGACGAATTGCAAGGGATGTAAAGCCGCGCTTTTCCACTCCGTTAATCCCACATCCTGCGTCCCGTCAGTACATAAACGACGTTCAAGCCTTTTATGGCGGCGGCGCCAATCGTTAATAACACCCATATTTCGCGCGCCAGATAAATGACGGCATGA
Organism: Anaerolinea thermophila; assembly: GCA_022729775.1. GTDB lineage: Bacteria > Chloroflexota > Anaerolineae > Anaerolineales > Villigracilaceae > Villigracilis. The sequence continues at coordinate 7,328 of DZBA01000085.1, forward strand.
ATTGGTTGCAATTTCCAAAACCGACCGGAGCGCGCATGTTCCCAATTCCTGTTCCAAAATTCATCCAATGTGCGGCGCGAGTTCAAACCGCTGTACGGGGCAAGCGGATGTGTTTGCAGCCATACATCTTGCATCTTCAGCGCCAGATTAAACCATTGTCTGGCATGGTGGAATTTCTCGCGAATCCTTCCCGTAACATGTTCCCACCGACCGGGAATGGGAAACCCGGGTCTGCGGCTAAGACGATCCTTAACGCACCATACCCCGCCCCCTACTGTGGGATGTTTATGATGAATGAGGTTTGCTCCCTGCGCAAGCAGCGCAGCTGACATAACATCCCAATAGCGATTCGATTTTATACGGCGCAGGATAGCGCTTATATTTTCCGGGCTGTAAAACATGCTTGTAAATTCCCAGTAAAGGTCTTGCCATTCTGACGCGCTCAGATGCGGATGCGGCATAACGACATGCGCGCCATCGTAACAGTTAAAATCAGTCTCCAAAGAAATATCGCCCGCGATGGATTCTTGATAAAGACGCGACCCGGGCAGGGGCATTAACGCCGAAAGATACAAAGAGTCAGGCTGCACTTCTTCAATCAACTGGCGCATTTGTTCGCGCACGCTGGACGCTGTGTCATGCGGAAAACCGATGATGTACCCCGCGATGGTGACGATGCCAGCCGCGCGCCAAGTTGCGAAGGCTTGCTGGTAATCCATGTTCAAGTTGTGACGCTTGGAGGCATCTTTGAGGTTTTCAGGGTTGAGACTTTCCAAACCGATGAACACGAGAGAGCATCCGGCAAGCTCGGCTTTTTTAACAAAGTTCGGCAACCGAACGGACGCCAAATCCGTTTGCATCGTAAAGGACAGCGGGAGTCGTTCGACCTTGTTCAAATGGATCAAGCCATCGAAGAGTTCCTCCCATTTTGGATTGCGGGCAATGTTATCGTCGGTAAAGAAGTAGTGACAAAGTCCGTAGTTTTGGTAATTGCTGCGAATGGTATCAATGATGGTCTTTGGATCGCGGCAGCGCATTCGACGTCCATGCACGTGGATGACCGAACAGAAGTTACAGTCGAAGGGGCAGCCGCGACTGGTGTCGAGCGTGGTATGGCGCGGCACGAGAAAATGGCGTTGATAAGAGGGGCTTGGGCGCGGCAGCGGCTGATTGACAAGCGCGGGCGGGTGCGCGATAAAGTCATAGATGGGCTGTTCGGGGCTGAATGCCATCGCGCGGAGCAATTCATCCCAATGATCTTCCACTTCACCGCGCACGACCGTAACGCCAACATCCAACAGGGCTTGAATCTCCGGTGACACAGTGGATGGGTTTGACATCGTACTGACGTGAAAACCGCCGATCCAGACTTCGACGCCATTTTTGCGAAAGGCGCGCGCGATGTCGGCAGCGCGGGGAAATTGATTGGTTTGCACCCCCACCAACAGCACAACCACTTTAACGTGAGGCAGGTGTTGGGCGCGCGAAATTTTCTCGATGGGAATTTTTTGCACTGTCTCATCCAGCCAGTGTGTTTCAATTGCAATGTCGCCCAGAACCCGGCGTTGGCGCGCATCTTCCGCCAGCCCGTACAACACGTTAAGGGTGTTATTTGACATGAGCGCGACCCAGTGCTGGATGACATAACCTTCGTCATCATACTTGGAAGGGCGGATGAGATATAGTTTGAGATTTTGCAATCCAGATTGGTTTTTAGACATTGCGGCATTTCCTGTTTTGTATGTATGGGAGGGTGCTATTATTTTTTATGCACAATATCGAATGAACTGGCTGGTAGAATCATCTCATAGACCACAGCCATAGATTCCGCGGTTGCGGCAAACGGCATAAGCGCCCAATTTTGAAAATAAAGCCAAATTTTTTTAGGTGCGCTCATTTCAAGGTCTCTCAAATTTTGGAATATGCCAACCTGATATGAAGAGGTTTTGATTCTCTCGGATATTCCCGAAAACCCGGAAAATGGAAGAAAAATAAACCATAAGAGCAATAATATCCGTGTTGTGCCATGTTGGAAATTCAACGCTCCCGATACCCCTTTCCAAATTTTGCGAGCTCTTCGCGCCGAATTACCAGATGTAGTGATATTTAGCCTCGGGTTTGCCACCTTTGGCGAAAAACCTTTGGCAGCCATGGCTGGGCTCTCTACGCCCATGCTTGCAAGAATAACCCGCATCCCCTCCATTGTCCTGCTTCATCATATTGCCGAGACGATGAACATGGATCAAATTGGCTATGTCAAAAATAGCTGGCAGAAAAAAATTATCCAAGTTGGAGTGACGCTTGCCACATGGCTGCTCCTTCGCGCAAATTATGTCGTATTTACCATGCCGTGCTATTTGGATATCATCCGTAAAAAATATAAAGCCAAAAATATTCGCCATATCCCACACGGCTCTTTTTATTTGAATGCGGAAATTAAATCCCCGCTGACAGACGCGCCCGCGCAAATTTTAACCTTCGGGCGGTTTGGGACATA
>DZBA01000085.1:9924-11121 GCA_022729775.1 Anaerolinea thermophila
ACAACAGGCAGTTCTGGCGTATTGCATCACGCGGCAACATTCAAAAAACCCGTAGTATTGCCGGATATTGACGATTTTTCCGAATTGATGAAAGAACAAGGATACACCGCAAAACTCTTTACGCCTCAAGACCCGCAAAGCCTGGCAGACTCTATTCTCGAAGTATTGACAAATGGCGCATTGCGAGAAAAAATTATTGAACAGAATTACCGTGCTGCCTCTACTACGCCCATGAAAGACATCGTTGCCCAATACATCCTGTTGGCAAAAACGCTCATTCCCCAAAAAAGTAAAATTTCAACCGCGCGGGAAATTACAAGATGAAAAACCACCGCATGTTTTGGGAACAGGTCTTGCCCTTGCTCTTGATTGCGCTCGCGTTGATTCTTTTCAACTGGGCTGAATATACGTTTCTATATCCGCGCTGACCGATGAATATTAAAACCAAACCCAATTATGGATGGATGTTCTTTCCGTTTGCGGTCTTTCTATTAACGCGCGGCATGACGTTTATTTCCGCTTATCTTTTTGAAGTTTCGCTTCCCTCCCCTGATGACGCGATTAAGTACTGGCACATTGCACCGGATAATCTTTTCGTAGACGTCATGGCGCGTTTCGACAGCGGCTTCTATATCACCATTGTCAAAGACGGATACTCATGGAATCCGGGTGAAATGTCTAATACCGTTTTTTTTCCGCTTTATCCGCTGTTAATCCGCCTGCTGAATCCCCAAACCGACAAGCAGGTTGGCATGGCTGGAATTTTGTTGAGCAATTTCTTCCTTTTTGCCACATTATTGATTCTATATCAACTTGTCATTCTGGAGTGGGATGACCATTCCAGCGCGCGGCGGACTGTCTTTTATATGGCGATAGCTCCCGCGAGTTTCTTCTTTAGCTCCGTTTACACAGAAAGCCTGTTCCTGTTTTTATCGGTGGGATTTTTTTACGCCATCCGCCGCCAATATTGGACTTGGGCGGTCTTGATGGGAATGTTAATGGGCGCAACGCGAATACAGGGCATTCTCGCGCTCCCCGTTCTTTTGCTGGCATGGGCAAACGCGCAGGGATGGAGTCTGCGCGGAATACTTTCAGCACAAGCATGGCGCTCTTTATGGCAGGGATTACGTTCCCAGTGGGCGCAGTTCCTTTTGTTATTTCTCACCCCTTCCTTGTTGGTCAGCCATTATATTTTTC
>DZBA01000086.1:0-4091 GCA_022729775.1 Anaerolinea thermophila
AGCGGAGTCCAAAATCTCCAGATTTTGACTCAACGTCTGGAGACGTTGGACTCCGGGAGAAACTTATGGATGACTCCTCTCCAATCTTATCGGTAAGAAATTTAGCAGTCACATACAAAACTCGCAAGCGTGAAATTGACGCGGTGCGGGATGTTTCCTTTGATATTTATCGCGGCGAGAATCTCGGTCTGGTCGGTGAATCGGGCTGCGGAAAAAGCACCGCCGCGTATTCCATCGTCAATTTTCTTGGACCGAACGGGCGCGTAAAAAGCGGCGATATTATCTTCAAGGGACAACAACTGCGCGACCGTTCCGAAGCGGACTTGCGTAAACTGCGCGGCGCGGATATTTCGATGGTGTATCAAGAGCCGATGTCCGCGCTTAATCCTTCCATGCAGATTCAAGACCAGCTTGCCGAGAGTTTGATCGTCCATCGCGGATTTTCCAAAACCGATGCTTACGCCGAATCGCTCGACTCGCTGAAAAAAGTCTACATGCCTGACGCGGAAGGAGTCATGAAGCGCTATCCGCATCAACTTTCCGGCGGACAGCAGCAGCGCGTATTGATTGCGATGGCGATGCTCAACAACCCTTCGCTGCTCATCATGGATGAACCCACCACCGCGCTCGATGTCACCGTTGAAGCCGCCGTGTTGGATTTGATCGCCGAGTTGCAAAAAAAATATAACACTGCCGCGCTGTATATCAGTCACAACCTCGGCGTGGTCGCGCGCGTTTCGGACAAGGTCGCCGTGATGTATGCGGGTGAAATTGTCGAACTCGCCGCCACCAAAACAATTTTCAAAAATCCCATGCATCCCTACACAATGGGACTCATGCGCTGCCTGCCCGATGTGGACGCGCCGAAAGGCACGCGCACGCTTCATCCGATTGATGGGCGTGTGCCTTCTCCCGCGAACCTTCCGCCGGGGTGTATCTTCGCGCCGCGCTGTGAACACGCTAAACCGGAGTGTTCCGCGGAACATCCCAAACTTAAAGAAATTGCGCCCGGACATCAAGTACGCTGCTTCCATGCTTCCAATTGGGAATCGGTGAAACGAATTTGGGAAACGCAGGAAGTTCCCAAAGAGGTTTGCCCCGAACGTCCCGGTGAATCTGACAACAACGTCATCAACGTCAGCAATGCAAAAGTATATTATCCCGTGCCGTTTAAAACCGTCGGTGGGTTGTTTGGCTTGGAAAAAAGAAGTTATGTCCGCGCTTCGGATGATGTCAGTTTTTCCGTCAAACGTGGAAGGACGCTCGGCATTGTGGGTGAGTCGGGCTGCGGAAAAAGCACGATGGCGAAAGCCATTGTCGGGCTTGAACCACTCTACGAAGGCGCAATTGATTTCCTCAACGTGGATATTTCCAAACCGTTGAACAAGCGCGGCATTGATACCATCCGCGAATTGCAAATGGTGTTTCAAGACCCGAACGGTGTGTTGAATCCATCTTACAGTGTCGGCGATCAGATCGCGTTTTCGCTGCGCCGTTTTGGAACTGTGCCGCCCGATCAGGTCCGCGCCGAGGTGGAGCGTTTGCTGCGCGCGGTTAAACTTGATGACAGTTATTACAATCGCCTGCCGCGTCAACTCAGCGGCGGAGAAAAACAGCGCGTGGGAATTGCGCGCGCGATTTCCACCAATCCCGCGATGGTTGTGTGTGATGAGCCCGTCTCCGCGCTGGATGTTTCTGTGCAGGCGGCGGTTTTGAATTTGCTGATGGAAATTCAAAACACGCGCAATACGACCATGATTTTGATTTCGCATGATTTGAGCTCGGTGCGTTTCTTCGCGGACGATGTCGCGGTGATGTATCTCGGGCATATCGTGGAGATCGGTTCGTGCGAGGCGATTTTCCAGAAGCCGAATCATCCGTACACGACTGCATTACTCGCGGCTGTTCCGCGCCCTGACCCTGACGCACCGCATTCCAATATTCGTTTAAGTGGGCGAGTACCCAGCGCGGTCAATCCGCCTTCGGGTTGCAAATTCAATACGCGCTGCCCGTTCAAGATTGGCGCAATTTGCGAAGAGCAGGAACCTCCCACACGTGACATGGGCGGCGGGCATTTGATCGTTTGCCATTTGTCGCCGGAAGAGTTAATAAATAAATGAGGTTACGAGAAACGTTCCGAAGGTTGAAGTAGGATTTTTTGTTTTGCAAGAAAACCTTCGGAACGGTTTTAATACAACAGACCCTAAAGGTTTCCGAAACCTTTAGGGTCTAATCAACCAATGAAGGGTATTCAAGAATGACAGAAGAAAATCTTTTTTTCATGCGCTCGCCCTGGGTGTATGATCCGAAGTACACACGCCCTGCCGCTGACAAGCAGGGATTCGCTACCAAAGCCCTGCACGCCGGGTTCCGACCTGAAGGCAATCTGGAACGCTTCCGCGCTTTTGCGCCGCCAATTGTCCCTTCGATGACCTATCCCTACGAGCATTTCGATAAGATTCCATATCCCGTTTATGGTCGCACAAAAACGCCAACCGCGGATTTGCTCGAACAGCGTCTCGCCGCGTTGGAAGGCGGCGAAGCGGCGGTCACGGCTGGATCAGGTTCGCAGGCGTTGTTTAGTCTGTTGTTCACCATCTGCCGCCCGGGTGACAATGTGGTCACATCGCTTAATATTTTTGGCGAGGGCTATAAACAGGCGGCTTCGATTTTTCCCGAACGCTGCGGCGTAAAATTCCGCTTTGTAAAAAATCCCGCCGACCCAAAATCATGGGATGCGGAAATTGACGAAAAGACAAAACTCGTTTGGGTCGAGACTCCTTCCAACCCGACGCTCTTCGTCACCGATCTGAAAGCAGTCGCGGATGTTGCCCACGCGCATAATGTCCCGTTGATGGTGGATAACACCACCGCCACCGCCGCGCTTCAACGCCCGATGGATTTCGGCGCGGACATTGTCCTGTTGAGCATCACCAAATTTTTGGCGGGCAATGCCACTGTCTTGGGCGGCGCGATTGTCGGTCCCGAAAATTTGACCGAGGACATCCGCTGGAATACCACCGAGTTTGTCGGCGCGATCATGCAGCCCTTCGATTCGTGGATGACGCTTCAATATATCGAAACCCTGCCGCTGCGCATGGATCGTCACAGCGCGAACACGCAGGCTGTCGCGGAGTTTTTGGAGAATCATCCCAAAGTGAAGCGCGTCAATTATCCGGGCTTGAAGTCACACCCGCAGTATGAGCTCGCGCAGCGCCAGATGAAATCGGGCGGCGGGATGATGTCGTTTGTGGTCGAGGGCGGAATTCCCAGCGCGCGCATTGTGATGAACGCCTTCAAACTCATCATTCACGCGGTCACGTTTGGGACGAGCCGCTCGATCTGTATGCATCCGCGCACGATCACGCACGAACACATGACTCAAGAAGAGCGCGACATCGCGGGCATTGACGATGGTCTCATCCGCCTTTCGATTGGCTTGGAAGACCCGAAAGACATCATCGCCGATCTCGAACAGGCGCTGTCGAAACTTTAATTATGATAAGACCTGACAGGTTTTTGAAAACCTGTCAGGTCTTTTTTAGAGAGTTCCCCTTGAAAGACCCAAACATCCAACATATCGAAGCGCGACCCGGTCAGCAGGCATACGGCATGGGACTGGGCGTGATGCTGCTTGACGACGTATATCCCGGCTTCCCCGGCGACGTGCGCAACGCCAGCGGATACCCGTTCCCAATTCAATATGAAATCGTCAGCGGCGTGGATATTAAAAAACTGGTGGTGGATAAAAATAAAATCACCTGCCTGCCGCCGTTGATCAAAGCCGCGCAAAAATTGGAAAAACTCGGCTGCCGCGCCATCATCGCGGAGTGCGGATATTTTGCCTACTTCCAGCGCGAGGTTGCTTCGAGCGTGAAGATTCCCGTTTTCATGTCCAGCCTGTTGCAAGTCCCAATGGCGCAGCAGGTGATCGGCGCGAATCGCGTGGCGGGAATTTTGATGGCAAATTCAAAATACGTGACCGATCATCATTTGGAATCAGTTGGAATTAAGATCGGGTCGAATTATGTCATCGGCGGCGCGATGGATGAAATGCAATGCGCGGAGTTCGATCACCTGTGGACGGAAGG
>DZBA01000086.1:4101-11033 GCA_022729775.1 Anaerolinea thermophila
TTGCGCACCAATCCGCCCGCCGCGGATTACGCCAAAGCCGAAGCGGAATTTCTCGCAGTGGCGATTGACTTCTACAAGCAGCATCCCAAAATGGGCGCGATGGTTTTGGAGTGTACGGGCTTTCCGCCTTTTGCGCGCGCCCTGCAAAGAGAGATCAATATTCCCATTTTCAGTTGGGGCACGCTGATGGATTACGCCTACTCGGTTGTTGTCCATCGCGAATATTACGGGCATGTGTAACGGACTCCAAAGTCTCCTGACTTTGGAGTAACGATTTGGCATCCAACGTCTGGAGACGTTGGACTCCGCTTTCAATTCAGGTGTCTAATGATTATCTCAAATTCCCTTGAACTTCACACGCCGCAGTTCCGCGTGTTATCTGATGAACAATGCGCGGAGATTTACAAAGCCACGCTCGAATGTCTGGAGCGGGTGGGCGTGCAACTGCAAAACGAAGCGGCGCGAAAATTACTTCAATCCAAAGGCGCGACGGTGACGGATAAGGTGGTGAAGATTCCGCGCGCGTTGGTCAAGCAGGCAATTGAATCCGCGCCGCATGAATTCAACGTTTGGGGACGCGACGACAAACATAAGATGCAAGTCGCGCTTGACCGCGTTCACTTTGGACCTGGTCCCACTTGCACATATTTCATGGATCCCATGACAGGCGAGCGGCGCAAGGCGCAGCGCGGTGACGCGGGCATGACCGCCAAGGTCTGCGACGCGCTGCCGAACATTGATTACATCATGGGGCTGAGTCTTTTCGACAACGTTGTGCCTGTGCTTTCCCCTGTGTATGAATTTGCGGAAGAACTTGCGAACACATCCAAGCCGATTGTGGCGTGGGCGAACAATGTCGCAACGTTTAATGATATTTATCAAATGGCGGTTGCAGTTGCGGGGAGCGAATCCGCACTGTGCGAGAAGCCGATTTTTGCATTATTCACCACCTACGAGTCGCCGCTCAAAATCGCGGACTCCGCGCTCTCGACCTTGATGAAAGCCGCCGAAGTTGGCATCCCTTCGATTTGTCTCGGCGGTCCCACTGTCGGACTCGAATCCCCGTTCACAGGCGCATCGGCGCTGGTGATTCATCTGGCGAGCGCGCTGGCAGCGTTGACCGTTGTGCAGACTCACGTCCCCGGCGCGGCAATGGCAATTGGCGGATTACCTTCCATGATGGACATGCGCACCGCGCGTCCATCGTATGGGTCGCCCGAAGCGAGCCTGCACACCGCCGCCGCAGTTGACCTCGCGCGCCATCTTGGGATTCCATTCATGGGAACTGCGGGCGCATCCGAAGCCAAACGCGTGGACGCACAGGCGGGAGTTGAAACTGCGCTTCAAGTGATGCTCTCCGCGCTGAGCGGCGCGTCGCTTGTCCACGATGTTGGATTCCTTGACTGCGCGGATATTGGCTCACTCGCGCTGCTCGTCCTCGTGGATGAAACCATCGGCATGTCGGCGCGGGTTATGCGCGGGATAAAAGTCAACGCGGATACGATCATGCTCGACTTGATTGAGAAGGTCGGACCCGGCGGCTTGTTCCTCAATCAATCGAAGTCCGCCTCGCTGTGCCGCAAAGAAGCGTGGGTTCCAACGGTGTTGGACCGCGAGCCATACGCAAAATGGGAGCGGAATGGCAGCCTCTCCACCGAAGATGTGTTGAATGCAAAAGTGAAAAAGATTTTGGAGACACATCAGCCCAAACCGCTTGAAGCAAATGTCGTAGATGCGATTGAAAAGATTTTGATTACCGCCGAAGCGCGAGAGAAAAAATAAAAATGTCATTGCGAGCGGAGCGAAGCAATCCCCCAATATGGAGATTGCTTCGGGAAGAACACCCTCGCAATGACATCATAAAATTTACATGCCCAATCTTCCCATCATTTTTATTGCCTGCCGCGTATTTGAAACTTTACTCTCCCGCTACATTCCGGCGGACTTAAAAGACCGCGTTACCTTTATGGATTACGGCTTGCATCGAAATCCCAAAAAATTGCGCAAGACCCTGCAAGCCGCGCTGGACGAAATTCAAACGCCGAGTCTGATCGTGCTGACTTATGGTTTATGTGGCAATGGGTTGAAAGACATTCAAGCGGGAATTCATACCCTGCTGATGCCAAAAACCGAAGATTGCATCGCGATCTTTCTCGGCTCGGATGAAGCCTACCGCGCGGAGTTTGACTCAAATCCCGGCACATATTATTTAACAGGCGGCTGGCTCGAGGCGGGTTCTGACCCGCTCAAGGAATATGAAGAGGCGGTGAAAAAATTCGGCGCGGAAACTGCTGATTGGGTGATGGATCAACAATATCGAAATTACACGCGCGTCGCGCTGGTCGGTCACTCAGAGGAGGATTTGCAAACCTACCATGAGCGCGCTGTGAAGGTCGCGGAATATTGTGGCACACGTTGGAATATGTCCTACCGTGAGATTCGCGGCTCGGACTCGTATGTTAAAAAATTGGTCGAAGCCGCGCTGGATACATCCAAAGCCGATGGCGCGTTTTATCTCATCCCACCCGGCGGGGAAATTACATAACTCACCTTGCGCGTTGAGGGTCTCCAAGATAATTGCAGCGGTTCTTCGTTGCACTCGGAACGACCCTGCGTAAGGTGAGTTACTTAATCCAAGTTGTCGCTCAGTTAAATCAAAAATGGCATTGCCAGTTGCAGCAAAGTGACGAGTGAAACATTCTCAACTTGTTTGGCAATCACTTTGGCTGTGGTGGCGCTTAATGCAGCGCGGACATCATCCCAGGTCAGGTCTTTGGCTTTCTTCTTTAAGAAACCCTCCAAATCTTTCACTTTATCGCTGCACAAGGATTTCAAATTGCTTTGAATGTCCTTGAAGTCGTCCAGCAAGTCAAACTGTTTTGCCAATTCAAATAACGTATCGTGATGAATCAAAATTACCTGCGGGTTTCGCTCATAGACAGGAATGGCGTCCAGATTTTTTAGCGCTTCTTCCAGCTCAGCCCGGTAATCGGGGTGTTCGATCATCAACGCGAGAAAGCCATCCCGCGCGGTTTTTTCGGCAGCATACCGCGCTCCGCTGGCAAGCTTCTTTTCTGTCAACGTATTTTTGAGAATGTGCTTAATCATATCTTCGCCGGTAATCCCCAGCAGCGGACGCCAGCGCGCGTAAGAATCTTTTCGCAGCGCGGAGATTTTCGCCGGCGTCAGGCGCAATTGTTTTGCGATTGTGTGGTTTGATGCAAACTTGTCAATCACGCCATCTTTTTCCAGCAAGATGAAGATGAGCAATTCAAGGTCTCGTTTGCTGAGCGATTGCCAGCCCTGCTCCATGAAATAATTCAAGAGTGTTTCGCTGAATACGGCGGGGTCATTGAGTTTCATGTTTATCTCCTTTTTGGGAGTCCAGAAGTTCTACTTCCGGGGTTTCTACAAGAGGTTCTATTCTGAAATTCTGCAAGTAGAACTTGCGATATCTTTTATTTTTTCTTTGTATCAACTTCACGCGGTTCAAGCATCCCCCATCTGCTTGCGCCAAGATAGAGAATTTCCAACACCAAATCTTCATACTTGATTCCTTCCGCATTGGATTGCAGGCACAAGTCGCTGTAGTCGGGAGTCAACCCGGGCAGCGTGTTGATTTCGATGATGCGCGGATTTCCTTCTTCATCGAGGCGGATGTCGGTGCGCGAAACATCGAGCGTGTTCAAAAGCAAGTGCGCCCGCAGCGCGAGATACTTTAATTTCTTTTCGAGCTCAGCGTCAACTTGGGCAGGGCAGAAAAAACCCGGTGCGTCTTCTGGTCCGACATCTTTTGATTTTGCCTCATGTGTATACACCCAGGGATTGGTGGAGCGGGTGGCGTCCAATTCCAAAATGGGGAAGCGGTGGAAGCCGTCTTTTTCATACCATTCAGGGTGGCGAGAATAGAGTTTTGAGTCAGCGCGTCCCAAAAGTCCGACCGTGAATTCTCGTCCAGGTAAAAACGTTTCCACCAGCGCAGGTTGTTGATATGCATTGATGATGTACTGCACGCGTTCGCGTAATTCCTTTTCGTTATTAACGATGGCGTTCATATCCACCCCCATGCCGGTTCCTTCACGCGCAGGTTTAACAAAAAGCGGAAATTTCAATTCAGGGCGGATGGATTCATCTCCCACGAGAAATTCCTGAAACGGCGCGACGGGCAAACGTCTATCGCGCCAGATTCTTTTGGTCAGCGTTTTATCGAGCGAGATGCCGTTGGTCAATACGCGCGAACCAGTGTACGGGATGCCAAGCATCTCCAGCAGGGCAGGGACTTGCGCCTCGCGCGCATCGCCGCCGAGTCCTTCTGCCATGTTGAATACAATGTCCGGGGTCGCATCCCGCAGCGCGAAAGGCAGGTTGCGATCCGCTTCGATGAAAACAGTCGAATGCCCGTCGGTTTCCATCGCGGCGCGAAGCGCGTTCATTGTTTCAATGCTGTCGAAATCCGCAAACGCATCGGGCGGCACGCCCTCCGGTTTGGGATGTGTTTCATCTTTAATATTGCCAACGACTGCGACCTTCCAAAATCGTTTCATAACGATGGTTTTGCTCCTTAATGAAGTAATGCCGCAATCATAGCGCAATGATAATTGTATGAGACATTTCTTAAGGTAATGGATGATTGTAACTAGACAATCATCCCCCTTTCAGGTATCATTGCCGCGTTTGTCCTCTAAATCACGAAGGGACACGACAAAATACATACGCGCCCGGATAAATCATCCGGGTTATTGTACGTAATAAGAAATTTTGCGGAGGCTACCTAGATGTCAGACCTGATCCAGCAAATCACAGGCGATTTGCAAAAACAAATTGAAAGTTTCAAGCCTGAACTCAATGTCAGCGATATTGGTGTTGTCGTTGAAGCGGGTGATGGTATTGCCCGCGTGCATGGTCTTGCGAACGTTCGCGCGCAGGAACTTGTGCAGTTTTCCAATGGCGTGATGGGTACGGCGTTCAACCTTGAGAAGGACAGCGTCGGCGTAATCGTCATGGGTAACTATGAAGGCATCGTCGAGGGCATGACCGTGCGCGGAACAAACCGCATTGCGTCCGTCCCTGTGGGCGATGCGATGATTGGGCGCGTGGTTAACGCGCTGGGCGAGCCGATTGACGGCAAGGGACCCATTGCCACCACTGGCTTCCGTCCCATCGAGCGCATTGCGCCGGGCGTGATTGCCCGTCAGGATGTGGATACCCCGATCCAGACCGGTATCAAGTCCATTGACGCGATGATCCCCGTTGGACGCGGTCAGCGCGAATTGATCATCGGCGACCGTCAGACCGGCAAGACCGCTATTGCCATTGACGCGATCATCAACCAGAAGGGGAAAGGCGTGACTTGTATTTACGTCGCAGTGGGACAGAAGAAAGCCGCAGTTGCACGCACCCTCGGTATTCTCGAAAAATTTGGCGCGATGGAACACACCATCATCGTGATGGCTTCCGCAGACGAATCTGCCGCGCTTCAATATATCGCCCCATATTCCGGCACTGCCATCGGTGAAGAATTCATGGAAACCGGACGCGACGCGCTCATCATCTACGATGATCTTTCCAAACACGCGTGGGCATATCGCCAGGTCTCCTTGCTCCTCCGCCGCCCCCCTGGACGCGAAGCGTACCCCGGCGATGTGTTCTATCTCCACTCGCGTTTGCTCGAACGTTCCGCGCGCTTGGCGAATCAATATGTGATTACCAAGAAAGATTTCAGCGGCGAACTCGCCAGCGAGGCAGACGGCGTGGACAAGAAAGTCTACGGCGGTCCGCTCTCCAAGCACGATGCGACGGAAGCCGCAAAAGCGCTGGGCGAAGATTACAAGATCGTCAAAGTGGCTGGCACGGGCGGTTCACTCACCGCGCTGCCCATCATCGAAACCTTGCTCGGCGACGTGTCCGCGTACATTCCGACAAATGTTATTTCCATCACCGATGGTCAAATCTATCTCGAAGGTAACCTCTTCAACGCGGGTATTCGTCCGGCGGTGAACGTGGGTATCTCCGTCTCCCGCGTAGGTGGTGATGCGCAGACCAAAGCGATGAAACAAGTCGCGGGTCGCCTCCGCCTCGACATGGCTGCCTACCGCGAGTTGGCTGCCTTCGCGTTGATGGCTTCCGACCTCGATAAGTCCACCCGCGCGCAGTTGGAACGCGGTCAGCGTATGCAGGAAATTCTCAAGCAGCCGCAATATGAACCAGTTGACCTTGAGAATGAAGTGATCGTGCTTTTTGCAGGCACGAACGGTTTCGCTGACGCTGTCCCGCTGGATAAGATGTATCAGTGGCAGGTAGACCTCGTCCGCTTTATGGCGACTTCCTATCCTGAGGTTGGCAAAGACATCGTCACCAAGAAAATGATCACTGACGATAATCGCGCCGCGATGATGAAAGCCCTCGATGCATTCCGCGCGAGCTGGGCGGGGTAGTCACATAGTCAAATGGTCGAATAGTCAGAAAAGGCTACTCGGCTAAAAGACAAACGACTAACAGACTATTAGACTAAGCGACTAAAGGACTAATAACTATGGCTTCCGCTCGTGAAATGCGGCTCAGAATTAAGAGCGTAAAAAATATTTCGCAAGTCACGCGCGCTTTGGAAACGGTGAGCGCCAGCAAAGTCCGCAAAGCAATCAATGCGGTGATGGGCACTCGTGCGTATGCGACAAAGGCGTGGCAGGTGCTGCGGCACGTTGCCAACCAGCCGGGACGCAACAGCCTTCATCCGCTGCTGCAAAAACGCGATGAGGTGAAGAACACCCTGGTGGTGGTCATCACTGGTGATCGCGGTCTCGCGGGCGCATACAACTCCAATGTGATTCGTTTCACTGCGCAAAAGTTCGATGCGAATCCCGTCCCCGTGAAATTTATCGCGGTCGGGCGCAAAGGACGTGACTTGTTATTCCGCCGCGGCAAACAGGTGATTG
>DZBA01000087.1 GCA_022729775.1 Anaerolinea thermophila
GAACATATCGCTTATAGGAGAAAATAAGTGACTGATCAGAACGCATTACACAAAGCGTTAGAGCAGGTTTTGGAACAATATCGCGAATCTTTTTCAGGGAAATCGTATGATGAAGAAAATAATGACATAGACCTACTGATGGATGTTTTTGGAATCACGCCAGAAATAAAGCGTGAAAATCGCCAGTATTGGGGACGGGAATTGGGTATGTGTTGGCAAAGGCTAATCGTTGAACTTTGCCATCAAACCCGCGCTGATTTCGCGCCTGCTTTACGATTTGGGGCTGATGAGCCCTGCGACTTAACTGTTGGTAATCATGCAATTGACACAAAATATCGCATTGGGTCGGGCGATTCTGGAACCTTGAAGAAATTTAAGGCTTACGCTCCGCTTTTGAAAGACGCAGGCTATCAACCAGTTTTGTTGATGTTACGTGAAGATAATCTGCCTGCGGCTATTACAGCCTGTACAGCGGGTGGGTGGGCAGTCTTTACTGGAAACGCTACATATCAATATGTTTATGAACTCACAGGTTTTGATATCAAAGCATACTTAACTGCGAAGGCTGCTGAATATAAGATTGGTCGCTAAGCGGTGACAATTCGCGAGTTTCTCTTTTTAGTTTCGACAGCCGTTTGTTGATTATTTCTATATATTCTGGAACAATTTCAATCCCTAGATAACTTCTGCCCAGTTTCTTTGCCGCAACCAAAGTTGTGCCTGAACCCGCAAAGGGGTCTAGCACAATATGCTCATCAGATTTGGGAGTAAACATTTCTATTAGTTTTTCCATTAAAGCCAGGGGCTTAACAGTGCAATGCACTTGTTGTTTATCCTCTTCATTTTTTTGTATGTTTTCAATGATATTTGATTGAAACGAACCGTCAGTGTTCCTTGTGTAAAAGTAGCTGACGCCATATTTCAAATATGTGTTGATGTAATTTTCTTCCAGCGGTTTTTGCAAAACGACAATGGCTTCCCATTCATTTCGTAAGCAACTGTGCCAGCCTTCTTCATTTTGGTAATCGGAAATGCCTTTTTGTTTCAAAGCCGACGCCAGATTGTCTCCCTTTGGTATTCCACTATGCCTTCGGTATACTAAAGTGTCTCTGGCGTAAAACCCCGCATCCTCTAACGCTACCTGAACGTGAGCCATTGTTCTGGTGCTGTTAAATACGGCTATCACTGCGCCGGGTTTGCAAACGCGGTACACTTCCGCGCCCCACTCCGCGCACCATTTTTGATAATCCATGATGTTTTCCCTATTTCTTTGGTACCAGCGGGCATTTCTTACGCCGCCCGCAAGACCGCTCCCATAGGGGATGTTTTTAACTAGAGTTTTACTGTCTTTGACTTTGGCTAATCTGCGTTTAACTTCATTGGCGTCCCATTTATGCCCAATGAATTCATAGTTATATGGCGGGTCAGTAATACATGCGGAGATTGAGTTTTCAGGTATGTCGCGTAATATCTCTCTACAATCGCCCGAAAAGACTTTATTTTTGAATTCCATGATTGAATCATCCTATCGCGCTAGAATTGTTTTACCAATAGTGATGTCTCTAAATATACTTCAACTCATAAAAATTTGCTATCAACGCTTCCCAGCAATCAAATGCTTATATTTGCCTGTACAATTTAACTACAGTAAAATCGTCCCATGCCAAACTCTCTTCCCCTTCGTTACGGAACCAATCCCCAGCAGTCGCCTGCGCGCGTGTTCATGCGTGAAGGCGATTTGCCCATCACCGTCCTCAACGGCTCGCCCGGATATATCAACCTGCTGGACGCGCTCAACGCGTGGCAACTTGTCCGCGAGTTGAAAAGCGCAACGGGACTCCCCGCTGCGACATCTTTCAAGCATGTCAGTCCTTCGGGCGCGGCAGTTGCGACTCCGCTATCAGACACGCTGCGCAAGATTTACTTCGTGGGCGATTTGGATGTATCCCCGCTGGCAGTTGCCTACGCCCGCGCGCGCGGCGTGGACAGGATGTCCTCGTTTGGCGATTTCATCGCGCTGTCTGATGAAGTGGATGTCCCCACCGCGAAACTGATCGCGCGCGAAGTCTCCGATGGTGTGATCGCGCCCGCGTATGATTCCGCCGCGCTGGAGATTCTCAAAAAGAAGAAGCAGGGCAAATACGCCGTTGTTCAAATTGATTCGACTTACAAACCCGCGCTGACAGAAACCCGCGACGTGTTCGGTGTGACCTTTGAGCAGCGCCGCCATGACCGCGCCGTGACCCGCGCTGACTTCACGAACATCATCACCCAGAAAAAGGATTTGCCAGAATCTGCGCTCCGCGATATGTTGATTGCGTGGATCACATTGAAGTACACGCAGTCCAACTCGGTGTGTTATGTGACCGATGGACAGGTCATCGGCGTGGGCGCAGGGCAGCAATCGCGCGTGCATTGTGTCCGCCTTGCTGGCACAAAAGCAGATTTGTGGAGACTGCGCCAGCATCCGAAAATTTTGTCGCTGCCCTTCAAAGCGGATATCAAACGTCCCGACCGCGATAACGCCATTGACCAATTTCTCCAGCTCGATGTTACCGATGTGGAGAAAAAGAATTGGGTCAACGTGTTCACCGAAATTCCAAATCAACTCATGCCCGAAGAAAGACGCGCATGGCTCGACGGCATGACTGACGTGACACTTGGCTCGGACGCGTTCTTCCCCTTCCGCGATTCGATTGACCGCGCTGCCAAGAGCGGCGTGAAGTACGTCTTTGAACCCGGTGGCTCGAACCGCGATGAAGATGTCATCGCCGCGTGTGACGAATACGGCATGACAATGGCGTTCACTGGCGTGCGTTTATTTCATCATTAAATGCAGAATGATGAATGCAGAAGTCAGAATAAAAATTCATCATTCTGCATTCTGACTTCTGCATTTAAAGGATTTATTATGCCTACTGCAATTCTCTCTGTTCATAACAAAACGGGTCTCGTAGATTTTGCCAAAGAACTCTCCGCGCTCAACTGGACGTTGCTTGCCTCTGGCGGAACAGCCAAACTGCTGCGCGAGAATCACATCCCCGTCACCGAAGTCGCGGAATATACCAAGTCGCCCGAAATTCTCGGCGGGCGCGTCAAGACTCTGCACCCCGCAGTTCACGGCGGATTGCTCGCGCGTCCCACCGAAGAAGACCACCAGCAACTGCTCAACCTCGGCTGGGATTATATTGACCTTGTCGTCGTCAATCTGTATCCATTTGAAGAAACGATTGCAAAGCCAAACGTGACATACATGGACGCCATCGAAAACATTGACATCGGTGGCGTAACTCTCATTCGCGCGGCGGCGAAGAATCACGAGCGCGTGACACTGCTCTGCGACCCCGCCGATTATGCCGACGCGCTGGCGCTGATTCAAAAAGGCGAAATTCCTTTCGATGTCCGCAAAAAACTTGCGGTCAAGGGCTTCAAGTCCACTGCAAAATATGACGCGCTGATCTCGCAATATCTGGAAACATAATGACAGACTCGATTCATTTGCTTTCCCCGTTGGATGGACGTTACGCGGATTCGATTGCGCCCCTGCGTAGCCACTTCTCCGAGTTTGCTTATTTGCGCGACAGAGTCCGCGTGGAGTTGGATTTTCTCTCCGCGTTGTCGCGCGCGAAGTTGATTCGCCCGCTGACAGAATCAGAATCCGCGCGGTTGGATTCCGTCAAGGCGGAATTTTTCAGCGCGGACGCGGAGTCCATCCGCGCCTATGAGCGCAAGACCCGCCATGATGTCAAAGCCATCGAATATTTTTTGCAGGACAAATTAAAAGACACATCGCTTGCGGATTTAATTTCGTGGTTGCATTTTGGTTTGACCTCTGAGGATGTGAACAACGTCGCGCAGGCGCTTGCGCTTTACGAATCGCGCAGCGCGGTTTTGCTCCCCGCTTTCGATGCATTGCTTGACGCGCTGAAAAACTTCGCGCGCCAATATCGCTCTACGCCCATGCTCGCGCGGACTCACGGTCAGCCTGCTGTGCCGACCACATTGGGAAAAGAATTTGCGGTGTATTATGCGCGCCTGAAAAAATCGCGTGATGAAATTTTCTCCCATCGCTTTGAAGCGAAACTCAACGGCGCGGTGGGAAACTTCAACGCGCTGCAATCTGCCGCATCCCAGTTTGATTGGCTTACGTTCAGCGGTGATTTCATCCGCGCATATGACCTTGAGGCAAACTTCGCCACCAATCAAATTCTTCCTTACGATAATTGGCTGCGCTATTTTGATGCGCTGCGAATGGCAAATTCGATTTTGATTGATTTCGCGCAGGATGTTTGGCGCTACATCAGCGATGGGTATCTCAAGCAGGCGGTGGTGGCGGGTGAGGTGGGTTCTTCAACCATGCCGCAAAAAGTGAATCCCATTGACTTTGAAAACGCGGAGGGCAACCTCGGCATCGCCAATGCGCTGTTTGTGTATTACAGCCAGAAACTTTCCATCTCGCGTTTGCAGCGCGACCTGTCCGACTCGACGGTGCGGCGCACATTTGGCTCGGCGCTCGGTCACACCCTGCTGGCGTGGAGTAATCTCTCGCGCGGCATGACGAGAATCGCGCCCGATGAATCCAAACTCCGCGCGGAGCTGGAATCACATTGGGAGATTGTCAGCGAAGGGGCGCAGACCATTCTCCGCGCGGTGGGAAAAAGCGACGCGTACGAATCGCTCAAAGAGCAAACGCGCGGACGCGTCATCACGGAAGCGGATTACAAAGCGTGGGTGGATTCCATCGCGGTGGACGAATCCACGCGCGGAAAATTGCGTTCATTGTCCCCGTTTACATATATCGGTCTTGCCGTTGAGTTGACCGATCAGATTGTTGCGTCTTGAAAGTTTTACCACGAAGACACGGAGGCACAGAGTTTTTCCTTTGGTTTTCTCGGTGACTTTGTGTCTCTGAAAAAACGTTCCGAAGGATTCTTAAAAGGTGCGAATCCTGCCCGAAAACCTTCGGAACGGTGTTTTCATCCTTCGGGGTGAAACCCTTTCATGAATACTCTGTGGTTAAGTCTTCTTACTTCGCTTCTTGAATAAAAATTTCACAATATCTTCCAAAAACGGAAAGCCGATGACGCCGCCGAGAACCGAGCCAACCATGCCGCCCGCGCGCGCAACATCCACTGACAGCCCGAAGAAATCCACCGCTTCGATTTCTATGATTTGCGCGGAAATGGCAATGCGGTCTTTTTCTTTTGTCTCGCGGTTTTCGAAATTCAAATGCAGCCAGACTGTGCCGCTGTATTTGCCTGTCTCTTGCGGGCGGATATTCCAATAAAACGTGGCGGATTGTCCGCGCTTTAACGGTTCGTAGGTCCCTTCGGGCGGGCTGATTTGCATGCCTGCCGAGTCAAAACGCGCTTCGGCTGTGACGTTGTGCGTATCGTATAAATCGGGGATTTCGATGGTCTCGCCTGTTACAACATTTCCTTCAAATTCTGCTGTCGGTGTGATGTTGCCGAGGTTGTCCACTTCGAGCGTCAGGCGCAGCGTTTCACTTTCTCCAATGCGGATGCGCGACGGGAATTCGAGAGTCAGTCGGCGCGATTCGTTGATGGCAGGAGGAATGGGAATTTGAGTTGGCTCTGGCGCGGATGTTGGCGCAAATACAGGCTGCGTACCTACAGGCGCGGGCATAGGTTCGGATGGCGCTTCGGATTCGTTTCCGCCCGCGCCGCCTGCCATTGGTGATGCGGCGCAGCCTGCGCTTGTGAGAATAAAAATCAACGCAAGGATAATGAAAAAATTGCGGCGTGAAAAAATATGAAAGTTCATGGCGTGGGGAGTTGCATTTCAACAGGGGAGATGTTCTGTATTCTCGTCTCGCGCGGATTGGGCGCATATCCCCAAATTAATAATGTCAGGGAAATCGTTAGGATAATAAATGTCAGCAAGAGTCTAATGGTCTTTTTCATCAAGAATGGCTTTCTGTTTGTTGCGTCCTTAAGAAGTTTTTTATTTCAGACCAGACGATCTCAAAATCGGGTAGCAGATTACCAGTGAGTGATGAGGGGGTGACATGACCGTATTGGTCATGAAAATGATGCGGGGGATTTTGTAGCGCAGGGTAATGAGGCGCGTTGTCCCATCTTAAAAGAGGATGATCGCTGTATAACTGAAATGAGTAGCGTTTAAAATCTCTGTCGGATGTGAAACGGATTTGCAAATAATATGGAGTGATGGTGGCGCGAACCTTGAAAGCATATATATCATCTTCTATAGTTTCATTTTCCAACACCTGAATATCAGTCAGTTCTGGCGTGGATTGCATTCGCGTTATTAAGTCGTCAAGCAAGGGCATTTCTTGTTACCTGTTCGCGGATCACTTGCCATTTTTTCAAAAACATCAATGCAGTTTCCCAGTCCATCCACTCATCCTCCTGCTCTGGTGTTGCATTATCTTTCAAGGATATGGTAAATGTGTCGAAATTTGTATTGTGTCGGATTTCAAATGCGGTGTTTTTGTCTTTATATAACGCAACACGCCGATCAATGTAATCCAGTAATACCGACTGAAGCGCACGCTCAACATCCTCGAATATCCCTTCTTTTACCAATGGGGACATAATTTTTTCTGTAACTTCTATTAACCTTGCTTGATCTTTTGAAACAACTACTTCTTCCATGACAAGCCTCTTGAAACTTGTTTATCTTTTACAAATCCACTTCTTCCACTTCGATATACCACTTTACACGAGTCCCAACACGGTCGCGCAGCTGCCACGCCATTGGCTTGGGCATATCTTCAAAAGTCTTCAAAATTGCCCGCGCGCGTTTTAACACGAGGTCGCGCTCCTCCTGGGACATGGAAGGCTCTTTTGAAATTACTTCTTCCACGCGCCCCAGATTAATCGAAACCGTCTTATATAATCCCCAGTCCGCGCTGCACAACTGGGCGATGACCTGCAAGTTGATTTTGCCATCATCGTTTCCTGTTTCATTATTGAACAGAATGGACGAAATATCAAGCGCGTCTTTTCGATTCAATTCCAAAATTTGCGCCTTGGAAAGCAGCAACTCCGCCAGCGGAATTGTCATTGTGTCGGCTTTGAGGCGATTCTCCAGCGGGATTTTATGGCACATCACAAAATCGCCGACGAAGACATCTACTTTCACATCGCTTTTATTTTCGTGGTAAATCTGGCGTTCTGCGCCGTTGAGAATGTTGAATTGCTTGTCGGGGCTATACCCCGCTTCGAGCATAAAGGACTCGAACTCGCGCCGTTGTTTTTTTGCGACGACAACGTCCAAATCTGCGAAGTCGCGGACGAATAAGGGATGTCCGATCTTGTCATGTGCGCGCACTGCCAATCCGCCAATCGCGCGGACTTGAATCCCCTTCGTTTCCGCCGCGCTTACCAAACGCTTTATTTCCGCCAGCATTTCTTGTGATGTCATCGCCATGAATTCACCTATCAAAAAGGAGGTTAAACACAAAGGACACAACGGTCACAAAGGGGCATGGCTTAAAAACCTTCGTGTACTTCGTGTCCTTTGTGTTTAAAGATTTATGTGACAGTCACCTGTATAGTGACTGTCACGTATTACAAACTTACTCAACCGGAATTTCAGCCTGCACTTTGTTCAGGTCAATGCCTTTGGATTTGCGGAAGGCTTTGAATCCAAAGTAGATCAATGCCGCGAGGACGTAATTCGCAAGCATGTAGATAATGGAACTGGTATTTTTCAATCCAATACCATATAACGCATTCGGGTCAATCAGCCACTGATACAGCAGGAAGACCAGGAACCCGCCAAAGATGACGCCCGCAACAGTGATGAGCGGAATGCCCGCGATGTTGTATTGCGCGATGGGCGAAGCCTTGTACAGTTCCGGCTTGGTGTAAGGAAGAATGATCGCGGAGATGGTTGTGCCGAGGAAGGTCACCGCAATGACCAGCGTCGAGCATAAGGTCAGCGACGCGAAACTCCAAATATTGAAGGCATACAGATATGCAACCAGAATGGATGGGACGATCATCAAGACCAGCGCCCAGATCGGCGTGCCGGTGCGTTCATCCACTTCCGCGACTTTTTCCGGCAGCAAGCGGTCAAACGCGGCGGCAAAGATCACGCGCGTGGAGGAAAGAAATACTGTGCCGCTCCATCCGAACCACCACAAGCTCATCAGCGCAACGACAACGAATTGAACGAGTCTGTTTGTGGTGAGGAATGCCGCCAGCAAAGCGGGGTAGGGCCAGACCGGCAAAGCGGGAGTGGCATCGGGCGCGAAGCCCCACGCATAGTTCCACCACGCGCCGCCAGCCTGTACGTAAAACTCCCAGCCGATGGTTTTCTTGATGGCGAACAGCAAAACGATTCCAAGCAGGGTGGTGGCGCCGAGCGCCCAGCCCATGCCGGAGATGTTGCGCTTGAAATCAGTCGCGCCGCGCACTTCACCGTACAAGGTCGCGCCCCAGTTGGGCCATAAGTTGAAGAAGACCATGTAGGGAATCACAAGGAAGATGGCAGTCAGCGAGCCGCCGCTAAATGGCGTGATTGCGCCCGCGGCTGTTCCCAGTTCGACGGTTTTATCGTACACGCCGGGCGCAGCGCCAAACATCGAAGTTGCGTTGGCTTCCAAACCGGCTTTGAACGCTTCGGGCGAGCCGGTCAGCAGCAGGGCGATGACGATCAGCAATCCCAACATGCCGCCATAGAAGGAAACCTTTTGAATGCGCGCGTATGTCTTCATGCCGAGCGTAATGAAAATGCCGATAAAGACAAGCGCAATCATCGTGGCTGTGAACGCGCCAGTTTGTGTCCCCGCAAACCAGAGTGCGGTATCCTTTGCGCCTAAAACAGCAAGAATGGGAACGAGAACAATATGGCGGAACATGTCGCCATACAGCGGAACCCACAGCCAGAGGATGAACCACCAGCCGGTCACAGCGAGGATGAATCCCACCGCGCCGCCGAGAATGCGGCTCTGCCAGACGTAATCGCCGCCGGAGCGCGGCATGACCGAGATCAACGCCGCGTAGACGATCACTTCAAAGAAGATGAAAATCGCGCTCACGATCAGCGCGTTGACCATCCCACCCTCGAAGTAATACATCTGGCTGAAGCTGTACAACCCAAGCGTAATCAGGTTGATGGAAAAGAACGCGTATACAAACGCGTCGAAGACTGACCATGACCTTACCAAGCCAGTCGCTTTACGGACAAACAAGTCGCTCATAACTCTCTCCTCTTTATAAGTTTTTAAGTGTCAAGTGTTTCGGTGTCACGTACCACTTGACACGGGGTCACTTGACACGGAAACACTTTTTAACCTGTCGTCAAAACGTAATCTTCCACTTTATTCTTGCCAAGTTTTACAATCGTTCCCAATAATGTCCCTTGTTCATACATAGAACCCGGATTGATACATAAAGTTTTGCCAATGCGTGTCGCGCCGCGCCCTTCGTGGATGTGTCCATGCAGACCGAGCAGCGGCTGGACTTTCTCAATTGCTTCGCGCAGCGCGGTCGAGCCGACGGGCTTCATTGAATTCCCTGCCAACACGGGACGCAAGTCCTTATCGAGTTCGGGCGCTTCATCCAACTGTGATTTATACGGCGGGACATGGATATTAAAAATCGCGGTCTTTGGATTCTTTAATTGAGAGGTCATCGCTTCATACCTGACCTTGAGCTGCTCCTCGTCCTCTTCGCGGTGCGTGTTCCACGGGGTGCGGTTGCTCCAGCCCGAAGCAATCATCTCGTGATAATCATCCAGCTGTGTGACCAAGCCTTCCACCAACAGCACATGCTTGCTGGATTTGACAATCGCATCCACTTCGTCCATGTCGTCATTGCCGGGCGCGCAGTAGACCTTCAAGCCTGTGCCTTCCAGTTTTTTATCCGCCAAATCCATCCACTGCTGAACTACCTTCAAAACTTCCTGCAAGAAAATTTTGCTGATTTGCGCGGGGTCTTTTTCGAGTTCGGCGATTTCTTCGGGCGTGGTTAGGTAGGGATAGTATCCGCGGCTGCGGACGCGCTTCTGGATGTCCGCGAGTTCTTCTTCATTTGTCATGTTAAACACTTGTTCGAGCAAAGTGGCGCGATAATTTTTTCCGCCCTGATGGATGAAGGGGATGACTGCCTTCCCGGTCATGTCGCCGCCGAGGATCATCCTGTCAGCCTCGTAGAACTTCCCCGCGTTCAAAAACTTGCTCCAGCAAATATCCGACCCATGAATATCGGTAGCAAAAAAAATCGTGGTCATGCGCACATCCTTTGGCTGTAAATTAATTTGTAAAACTAATTATACAAGCCCCTAAAGGTTTTAACAAATCTTCAGGGGCTGCTTCTTAAATTCCAGCGTTGCTCAAAATCGTGGATAGATTGGCAAGCGCGGCGGTCAGGTCTGGATGCGTGACTTCAAAATGCTCGATGGATTTTTCTATGCGTTCCAGTATAGTAGCGGACTGTTTCCCTTCCGCGCGTTCCAACAGGCTGCGAATATCCGCGGAAAGATCGCGTAGTAATTCCTGTCCCTTTTCGTCCACGCTTTCGATTCCTTCGATCTCTTTGTGCAGTTGCTCTAACAATTGATCTAACTTTTGTGCGTCCATAAGTGCCTCTCTATTATGAAGGAATGTCTTTCGCTTCTATTTTACATCGTTTCAGCCCAATATTTCCCGATCTGCCTGTTCAATTTCTTGATATATTTTTTTGACTTCATCTTTTATCTCAACCGACGCGCTGGGCGTCATCGAGATAAACTTGATCAGGTCGCGCGCCTGTCTCAATGTATCCCTGACATTTGCGATGTATGAAAAGTCGTTGCGTCCGCTTTCAGGCGGAACGGGAATCTCCCGCGCTTTTTGAATCAACTTTCGCGCGCGGATGATGCGCTCCGCGGCGGGGATGAGTTTTGCCATGATGACTCCTTTTCTATGGGTATAATTATCCCATGACTGACTTAAAATCTGAAACCATTTACAAGCCGAAATATAACGGCAGCATGAAATTTGCCATGCTTCTTTACCCAGTTTGGGTTGGGCTTTTTC
>DZBA01000088.1 GCA_022729775.1 Anaerolinea thermophila
CAGGCTGGAAGCGAGACGATAGAATTGTCCGCATTTGGGGCTGAGTAAACTTTGGAGTCGGACTGCTTGCTCCTGCACTGTCGGACAGCAAGCAGTCCGACTCCAAAACTGGATGTAGAGTGACGGCGTAAGTCGTCACTTTGTTTTAAGGAACTCAATTCATGAACATCATCTATATCCTGCTCGCCATGACCCTCTGGGGATTTGTGGCTGTAGATGTCAAGATAAAAGCGGCGTCTTCATACAAGGACGCCGCTCTTGATATATTTTGACTGCATTCCCATTCCCTACCCAACCACTCCCAACTTTTTTCCAACCTTCTTGAACGCCTCCAAACCTTGATCGAGGTCATCCTTTGCGTGCGCGGCGGAAATCATCACCCTGATTCGCGCCTTTCCCTGCGGAACTGTCGGGTAGCCGAGCGCCATCGCAAACACGCCTGCTTCGTATAATTCGCGGCTGAACTGCTGCGCCAGCGGCGCTTCGCCCAGCATCACCGGCGTAATCGGCGTTTCGCTTACGCCCGTATTGAAGCCGAGCGTCTTCATCTCCGCTTTGAAATATTTGGCGTTGTCCCAAAGTCTATCCACCAGTTGAGTCGAATCTTCCAGCAAATCTACTGCCGCAAGACAAGCCGCCGCGTCTGGGACGGTCATCGCGGAGGAGAATAGGAAGGGACGCCCGCGCTGCCGCAGCCATTCGGTGATGACCGATTTGCCCGCGACGATTCCGCCCATCACGCCAAACGCCTTCGACATCGTGCCGACTTCAATGTCAACTTTTCCATGCAAGCCAAAGTGATCCACAATACCGCGCCCGCCCTTGCCCAACACGCCTTCGCCGTGCGCGTCATCCACCATTAATAGAATTTCGTATTTCTTTGCGACTTCATAAATATCCGGCAGCGGTGCAATATCGCCATCCATGCTGAACACCCCATCCGTGACGATTAATGCGCGGCGGAAATTTTTCAAGTTGGCTTGAATTTGTTCCTCCAGCGATTTCACATCGTTATGTTCATACGCGATAATCTTCGCGCCGGACAAGCGGCAGCCGTCAATGATGGAGGCGTGATTTAATTTATCTGAAAAAATCACATCCTCTTTGTTGACCAGCGCGGGAATGGTGGCAAGGTTTGCCGTGAATCCCGATTGAAACGTGACCGCCGACTCCACGCCTTTGAACTGCGCGAGTCTTTTTTCGAGTTCGATGTGCAGGCTCATCGTCCCAGCAATGGAGCGCACCGCGCCGGGTCCCACGCCCATTTCTGCGGATGCTTTCCGCGAGGCTTCCACCACTGCGGGGTGATTTGCCAGCCCCAAATAATTGTTCGAGCAGAAATTCAAGACCTTTTTACCGTCCACGGTCAGCCAAGCGCCCTGCGGAGAAGCAATCGTGCGGATGTTGTTATACAGCCCCTGCGATTTGAGAGAATCAATCTCTTGCTGAATCCAATCGGTTTTTGTCATCTTGTCTCCTTGATTTAATGATTGCCTTACGTCAAACGTTCCAAATGTTTACTTGGCGCAACTGCATTTTACGAGAGACATTCGGAACGGTGTACAACATCAGTTAATTGATAAGACCTGACACCTAAATTTTGTGCAAAATACACTACAAGTTATCGTGGGATTGGCTCATTAAAAAACTTTTTTGTACACGGATTTGACGGATGGCGCGGATTCTCACTGATTTTTTTGTGCTTGTCCGTGAAACCCGTGTAATCCGTGTACAGATTTTTGTGATTTGTAATGAGTTGTAGTCCAATCTTGGATTGAGCCTGCCGAAATCTTGGGCTAAATTTAGGTGATAATTCTTTAACCGTCAGGTCTATTTGATTTCAAAATCCGTAAACAAACCGAGCTCGGTCAATGCCTCTATGACCTTTGCTTCCGCGCCGCTTTTGATGATGACCGCCGCCGGGCTGAGCGACTCTCCTAAAAATTTTCCCGCTTTTGATTTTCGCATCTCTTCGATGATTTCTGGCTTGGCGACTCGCAGCACGGTATGAGTCTCCACCCGCGCTTGAATTCCGTCCGCGTCCCAGGTCTTAAGTGCCTTGACCAGTGTGGGCGGCACGGCGCTGTTTGTATATTTCACCAGCAGAGCCAGCAGCTGTTCGGCTTTCAATCCGTGCTGGTTTGCGCGTTTCAAAGATTTTGCGGTGACATGATACGCGTACTCGTGATTCTTTTCTTCGTCCCATTCGCAGAATCTGGCGACTTGATACCTCACCGCGCGCGAGAAGTTTCTCGAAACAGAAATTTTTCCGCTGGAAGAAACCGCGAACTTCCCTTCCCCTTGCGCTTTATACTCTGTGCCTCGCAGCCTGAACGCCGTAAATTCCTTCCCATCCTCTGGGGAAGCCAAATCCACTTTGCCGAGTCGGTGCAGCATGTGAATTACATATTTGACCAGCGCGCCATCCACCTGATCCCAATATGCAAAACCGCGCAAGTATTGTCCGTCGGACGCGCGTTTGATGAACCACGAATCATAATCACCGGCGGGGCGCTGAAAGTCGGGAAATTTCAATTTCAGGTCGCGCAAAAATGCGGGCAGACTCCACCACTTTTCGCGTGGGATGACGCCGAGCAAGTTCATCAAAAACTCGCGCGTGACCTGAGGTTGGTTGCTCCACTCGCCTTCGCAGATGATGGCGGGAATCAGCCTTAATTCATTGAATGTCTGCGATTTCACCCATGCGCCATATAGCATATTCAAAGCGTCGGCGCGCGGGGCTTCGAGAAATTTTTTCACGGCTTCGGCTTGGGGTTCGTTTTTTGCGTTGAGAATCTGCGCGGCGATTAATAACGCTTGCAAGTTGGCTTGCAGGTCAGGATTCAAACTTGGTGGATTACCGACGCGCAACGCCGCAAGGTAGGTTGTCGCGTCATCCAAAATAAAATCATTTGACGGACTCTCATGCGCTTTTTCAATAGGCGTGGCAAGGCGTCCCAGCGGCTCTTGTTTTTCTGTTGGGGAGTTTTCCTGCTGGTCATATTGGATGATTTCAAAAAGGTCTTCGGGAATGTATGCGAATTCCTGCGCGCCTTTCTCGGAATCAAAAAAGGCTTTGGCAAGCAATCCGCGATAGTAGAGGACTTCCGCTGCGGAGATGGGTTTGAGGTGCGGGCGTTCCCTGTCCCTGCGGGCTGTGCCGATTTCGCGCACGTCGCCGTACTTGCGTGAAAATATCGCCCATTCCACCCTGCCATTGGATTCAATCAGCGCGGTCAATGCGGCGCGAGAATCTGGCGGAAGTATCTCTACGGTTTCGCGCACAGAATCGAGGTCAAGGATGGACGCGCATAATTCCTCCACTGCTGAAGCCGCGTCGCGGGATTCCAATTCCAATCCCCAAAAGCCGGCGATGATGTGCAGGTGTCCGAGGTCGTGTGTTTGAAGCGAAGCCAAAAGGTCAGGCATGGGATGATTTTATCATTTATGGCGTTGGCAGTGATTCGAGTATGGGCGCGGGCGGACGAATCGACTCGAATCCTTCGCCTTTGATGAAGGTGATGTAGGAAGTTTGTCCGGGAAATATCTCGACCCAGGTTTGTTCTAATTTCTTTTCGATGGTGATGGTCACTTTGTAGATTCCGGCAGGCAGGTCGCCGAGAACCATATTTTCATTGTAGTACGGGTCGGGGTTGATGGCGCCCCCCCCGCCATAAGTTTTGACAAGATATGTTTTTTTCACTTTGGTCGAGCGCAAGGTGACTTCCACTTGTTGCAAAGTCCCTTCCCCTTTTTCATCCATAATGCGTCCCGCCAGTACGCCCCAACCCTGCGGCGGCGCAATCCATAATTCGGGGTTGTAGGTGTGGAAGAATGAATTATCCGCGATGCGTACCTCAAAGTGGACGTGTGGTCCTGTGGTCGCGCCGGTATCTCCCACCAACCCGATGACTTCGCTGGTTTCGACATGTTGGTTCAAAATGGCAAACACTTTGCTCATGTGCGCGTAAATGGTGTACAGCTGCTGACCTTTATATCCAAAGTCATGACGGATGACGACCGCCATGCCGTAAGGGTCTTCTTGGTTTTTCGGCGATTCGGTGAAGAGTCCCCAGCCTGCCCAGACGATGGTGCCGGGTCCAGCCGCCATGATGGGCGTGCCTTCCGGCGTGGGGATGTCAATGCCGGTGTGGATGATGTTCGGTCCGAAGAAAATTCCGCCGTAACGATAATCGGGGATGGGCCAGTTAACCTGGTCTGCGGCGATGGGGCGCACAAAATAGAAATGGTCATAAGGCGACATTGCCCAGGGGACAGGGTACAGCGGCGGACGCCAAGCCGAAATCGGCTCTGCGCCCGGTGTCGGTAAACTGAATTGAAACGGCGCTGGCGAGGGGATGTGCGGCGCGTCAAAATTTGCGTCAGATTGTCCCGCTGCTTGCGCTACCACAGGGGTTGGCTGGGCTGTCGTTTTTTGAGCGCACGCGGTCAAGCTGGCGAAGAATAGAATAACAATAAAAAGATTTTTGAGTTTCATCTTGATTTATGGAATAAAGGTCGGCGGCGTGGGAGTCAATGTCGGGGTTGGGGTTTCGGTTGCTGTGGATGTGGGCGTGGATGTGACCGTCGGCGTAAGCGTAACGGTGGGCGTGCGCGTGATGGTAGGCGTGAATGTAACAGTCGGCGTGCCGGTTGGGCGCGGCGTGCGCGAGAGTTTCGGCGTTGGGGTAATGGTCGGCGTGCGCGATGGCGTAATGGTGGGCGGAAGGACTCGCGTCGGCGTCATCAACGCTTCAAGTGGGTACAGCTCGCGCATGGCAGAGTACCAATCCATGCTGCCGGTTAATGCAAATTCGGTGAAGCGCGCGCCTGCGTAATAGGTGCGCCAATTCGGCAGCGCGGGCAGGCGTTCCCATCCGTAGGCGTTGGTAAGCGCGGTGATGTCAATCCAATAGCCGGGCGGCACGGGCGCATATTCGCCGCCTTGCTCGTAAGTGCGCGGGTCGAGTTCGTAGCGCGCGCTGAGATTCCACGGCGCGTTGTGAATCGGTTCTCCCAGCGAGCCATCCTGTTTGAAGCAGCGGATATAAATTCGCCAGTAGGTTTGCGCGCCGATGTCTTCGCGCATGGCGACCAGCCAGCCGGCGTCTGACATGAGGGTGTTGATTTGAAACGCGCGCCCGGTGTATAACCAATCTTCTTCGAGACCGGGTTCGAGGTTGGTGGTGAATGGGACAAAGGCATTTTCGAGACTGGCAAGCGCGTCCCATCCGGCTTCGATGATGATGCGATTGCGTAACGCGTTAAAGGATTCATCCACAAGGTCGTGCAGCTGCGCGTATGGCGCTTGCACATTTTCAATGGGGACAACCTGCCAGCGTTGGTTGGGGATGTCCGGCGCGGGGGTGATGACGGGCGACCATAACGCGGGCGGCGAATCCACTGCGGCGCGGGCAAAGGCATCAGGGAATGGGTTGGGAATTTCCACCGCGCCCCAGGCAAGTCCGCGCACGGTTCCAATCAATGGCATGGGTGAAAGCAGTAACTTGCCGTTCACGTCGTAAGAGGTCAGGTATTGTTGGTTGGGACTGTTGGTGACCGCGATGACTTTATCCGCAAATTCATTCCACGCGCCCCAAATTCCATCACCGATCCAATAAGCCGGGCGCGATGGCTCGCTTGCGCGCCAGATATATAATCCGCTAAAACCCGCGCTTTGCGATGTGGATGCCCATAACAATTGCGCGCCGTCATAACTCCACGCCGGGTGATTTTCAGACGCAAGCGCGGTATTGCTTAAATTTTGGTAACGGTCTTCGCCGGTTAAGTCGAGGTTGGCGAGCCATACATCGCTGTTGCCGCTGCGTGTGGATATGAATGCCACATGCCTGCCGTCCGGCGCCCAAACAGGGGAATGGTCCGACGCGGGGTTTTCGGTAAGTGAGACATGCGGCTGCGCCGGGTCTTCCACTGACACAATGGAAATTTCAAGGTTGTCGTTTGTATATGTTTCAAATACCAGCCACTTGCCATCCGGCGACCATGAAGGCGCGGCGTCATATTCCGGCGTGTTGGTGATTTGCCGCGCTTCCCCGTTTTGCAGGTTCAACACGTATAAATCCCAAAATCCGCTGCGGTCTGATGCAAACGCAACCTGCGCGCGGTCTGGGCTGAGCGCGGGGTCGGTGTCGCTCCACTCTCCGCTGGTGATGCGCGTGAGCGGCAGGTCGGTGGGGTGATATGCAAAGAGATGGGCGTAACCGTTCTCTTCGATTGACAGAAACATAAGATGATCCCCGCTGTCGAATTCGATGACCACGGGCGCTTCTGTAAAGACTGGCGCAAGGGTATCTACCGGCGCGGGCGTTTCTTCGACGGGCTGCGAGCAGCCAAAGAACATCAGGCTGAATAGAAGCGCGGATATGAGTTTTACAGGCGCGGGGAAAAAATTCAAACGCATGTTAATTTGAATCGGGTTCGGGCGGCGTCATCTCGAACGAAATCACAAACGGCTGCGCGGAAGGTCCATCGGGATAATAGAGCTGCGCGTTCAACGCGTATGGGTTGCAAATCTCACCTCGGATGTGAAGCGTAAATTCCATGCGCCAGCTCATCGGCTCGATGAACTGCGTGGATGCGACTTCCGCGCCGTTGGCGTCGGTCAAGGTGATTTCGATGTGCGGTCGTTTCTGAAAGGGCGTGAGTTCCATGTTGACGCGCGCGCGGCGACCATCGGGATATGGCTGCGCGGAAAGCGAAGTGATCTTGGTTTCTTCGGGCGTCGCGCGGGTGAAATTATCGAGGTTGTCTTCGGGGAAGAAAAATTCCATGCGGGTATTATAACCAGAAACGCGGGTGCGATATAATTTCAATCATGAAACAATTTCGAGTGTTGACGCTCTCTTTGATATTTCTCGCCTTTTTTACGCAAGCCTTCGCGCAGACCGGCGCTCCGCTTGCGCTGGTGATGACCGCCAAAGGTCCCATCACGCCGCCCATGCTGGAATATTTCAAACGCGGAATCGAAACCGCCGCGCGTGAAAACGCGGAAGTTCTGGTCATCGAGTTGAATACGCCGGGCGGCAGTGTGGATACCATGCTGGAGATGATTCAACTCATTAAGGAAAGCGCTGTGCCGGTGGTGGTCTACGTTGCGCCGCGTGAGGCAATTGCGGGCAGCGCGGGCGCGTTGATTACGATGGCGGGACATGTTTCGGCAATGGCGCCCGGTTCCGCAATTGGCGCGGCGAGCCCGGTTTCCAGTTCCGGCGAGGATATCGAATCCACGATGGAGTCGAAGGTCAAGGAAATTCTCAAAGCCAAAGCGCGTTCATTGGTCGAGCCGCGCGGAAAAGACGCGACCCGTCTTGCCGAGTCCATGATTGACGAGGCGAAAGCCGTCACCGCCGACGAAGCGTTGAAGGCGAATTTGATTGATTTCATCGCCAAAGACACGGATGAATTGTTGGAAAAAATAAACGGCGTCAAAGTGACTGTCGGCGATGAAACGCGCGCGTTGAACACAAAGAATATTCAAATCCAGCAGATTGACATGTCTTTCATCGAAGAATTTTTGATGATGCTCACCGACCCGAACATCGTTTTTATTTTGCTTGCGCTTGGCATTCAAGCCATTCTCATCGAAATCTCCAGCCCTGGCGGGTGGGTGGCAGGATTTATGGGCGCGATTTGTGTCACGCTCGCCGTGTATGGGATGGGCGTGTTGCCGGTCAACTGGTTTGGGATTGTGTTTCTCGTCATCGCGTTTGTGTTGTTCATCCTCGATATTAAAGCGGCGGCGCATGGCGCGTTGACCACAGCGGGCGTGGCTTCGTTTATTGTCGGCGCGCTGGTTTTGTTCAACTCACCGGGGACTCCGCAATTTCAGCGCGTGTCCATTCCGCTTGTTATAGGCGTCGGCATTTTCATCGGGCTGTTGTTCTTCACCGTGATGATTTTTGCGCTGCGCGCCCAGCATGGACGAATTCAAGTTGGGGTGGAATCTTTCATCGGCAAAGTGGGAACAGCCCGCACCGCGATTAAAGACGCGGGACAAGTCCAATTGGAAAGCGAGTTATGGAGCGCGGAAAAAACTCCCGACTCCGAAGACATCCGTAAGGGCGACTTGGTTGAAGTTGTCGAAGTACGCGGATTGAGATTGATCGTGAAAAAAAAGTAGGACAAAATTTATTTTGTCCGCATATTAAGAAAGAGCCTGTTTCTTAACTGCTTTTTGTACACGGACAACACGGACGAAAAAACGCTTAAAAACCGCTCTTTCCGTGATTTCCGCGAAAATCCGCGTACAAAAATAAAGCAACAAAGATTTAAGAAACGCTAGCTAAGGAAAAAGAATGTCAGTTACACCCACACGAGACCGCATTACCCCGCAGGAATCAAAACCGCTGCGCCGCCCCGATTGGATCAAAGTGCGCGCGCCTTCCGGCGAAACATATCAGCAAGTGCATAACTTAATGCGCTCGAAAGAATTGCACACTGTTTGCGAAGAAGCAATGTGTCCCAACCTCGGCGAATGCTGGGGCAGCGGCACGGCAACATTTTTAATGCTCGGCGATGTTTGCACGCGCACCTGCGCCTTTTGCGATATCAAACACGGCAAGCCCGCCTTATTGGATTGGGGCGAAGCGGAACGAGTCGCGCAGGCGGTCAAGGCGATGAATTTGAAGCACGCGGTCATCACCTCTGTCAACCGCGATGAGCGGCGCGATGGCGGCGCGCCCATCTTTGCGATGGTCATCCGCCGCATCCGCGAATTACTGCCCGGTTGTTCAATCGAAGTGCTGATTCCTGATTTTAAGGGAAGCATCGAAGCGTTGAAAATCGTCATGGACGCGCGCCCCGAAATTTTGAATCACAATGTCGAGACCGTGCCGCGCTTGTTCAAATCCATCCAGCCGCAGGATAATTATGAGTGGGCGGCGGCGACTCTCTCCAACGCGAAGAAACTCGACCCCGAAGTGCTGACCAAATCGGGCATTATGCTTGGGCTGGGCGAGACGATGGACGAAGTAAAACAGGTCATGCGTGACCAGCGTTCCTGGGGCGTGGATATTCTCACCATTGGGCAATATCTCCAGCCGAGTAAAAAGCATTTCCCCATGTCGCGCTATTACACGATGGAAGAGTTTGCCGAACTGCGCGAGTTTGGCAAAGAAATCGGCTTTAAGTGGGTCGAATCAAACCCGCTGGTGAGGTCGTCATATCACGCGGCGGAACAAGTCCGCGCATTGAGCGTGGTTCACAGAAAATTATACGGGAATCAAGCTTGACTCGCTTCATCTAAAAGCGTATAATTTACCTGTTGGATGCAAAAATAAACTTACATACAGCAAGCGCTTGAGAAAATGTTCTCATGCGCTTGCCTTTGTTTGTCTCTGTGTTAATCGCTTTCGAGAAAGCACACGCACTTTATTTTTTTTAGGAGAGTACCAGTGGAAACTAAGGGACTGACCGCGCTCCGTATCAGCCTTGCCTCGCCTCAGACAATTTTGTCATGGTCGTATGGCGAGGTGCTCAAACCCGAAACCATCAATTATCGCCGTTTACGCCCGGAGAAAGATGGCTTGTTCTGTGAAGCCATTTTTGGACCTACCCGCGACTGGCAGTGTTACTGCGGAAAATATAAAAACCCGCGCTACAAGGGCATCACCTGCGATAAATGCGGTGTGGAAGTAACGCGCTCTGCCGTGCGCCGCGAGCGCATGGGACACATCGCGCTTGCGACTCCTGTTGCGCACATTTGGTATACGCGCCGCATCCCCTCCCAATTGGGAATGCTGCTCGATATTTCGCGCCGCAACCTTGACCGCGTGTTGTACTTCGCGCAATACATCGTGACCTACGTAGATGAAGAAGCGCGCAAGAAAGCCCTCCAGCGCCTTGAAGATGAAATCTCGGTTTCCGAGCGCGAGCAGGAATCCGAAGTCAACGCGCGCATCGCTGAAGTCAAATTGAAGCGCGACCATACCATCGCCGAAGTCAAACAAAAGCAAGCCGCGCTCGAACAGAGCTATGACGAATCCATTGCTGAAAAGATGGAGCCGATCATCAAAGAAGGTCAACGCCTCGAAAAGCAATTGCAAGAGCAAATGGGCGAAGCGGCGAAGAAAGCCATCATCTTTGAACTGACCAATGAAAAAATCATTGACGCCGGTGACAAGGTTGGCAGCAAACATATCACCCACATTCAAAAAAGCGTTCAGAAGAAAATCGAGACGCTGGAGAATGAATTAAAAGATAAGAAG
Organism: Anaerolinea thermophila; assembly: GCA_022729775.1. Lineage (GTDB taxonomy): Bacteria > Chloroflexota > Anaerolineae > Anaerolineales > Villigracilaceae > Villigracilis. The sequence goes on from DZBA01000088.1 coordinate 10,227, forward strand.
CAGCGCGAAGTTGAGGAACTCAAGACGCAAGCCGTCGCCATCAAGGCGCAGGCAGACCAGGAAATGGAAGCCTTGCGCAGCGACCTGGAGAATCAAACCAGCACCAGCTCTAACAACTCTTCCCGCTTGCGGGATGAATTGCTTGAACTTCGTCCCTTCACCTTTATCAGCGAAATCCGCTACCGCGAGCTCAAACAGCGTTGGGGACAGGTCTTCCGCGCTGATATGGGCGCCGAGGCTTTCTATGACATCCTCAGCCGCCTCGATCTTGACAAACTTTCAGAGGAACTCTGGCGCGAAGTCAGGACTACCAAGAGCAAGCAGAAGCGCAAAAAAGCCACAACCCGTTTGAAGGTTGTGGAAGCCTTCCGCCGTTCTGGCAACCGCCCGGAATGGATGGTATTGACTGTGTTGCCTGTCATCCCGCCTGACCTGCGCCCGATGGTGCAGCTCGATGGCGGACGTTTTGCCACTTCCGACCTTAACGATTTGTATCGCCGCGTTATCAATCGCAATAACCGCCTTAAGAGACTGCTCGAACTCGGCGCGCCGGATGTCATCATCCGCAACGAGAAGCGCATGTTGCAAGAGGCTGTGGACAGTTTGATTGATAACAGCCAGCGCGGAAAGGCGCTCAGCCGCCGCGGACGCCGCGAACTAAAATCCTTAAGCGATATGCTCAAAGGCAAGAAGGGACGTTTCCGCCGCAACCTGCTCGGCAAGC
>DZBA01000089.1 GCA_022729775.1 Anaerolinea thermophila
TTCTCTACCTTACAAAGAGGCTTTGCGCAATTTTACAAGCGGGAAGATTTTGGCGGGGATTTTTTATTCTTTTTGTCGGTACGCGGTTGGTCTATTTCAGTGTAAGTAACGACCACGCCGTAATCTCCAATCGGTGTGGCGGTGACGCTGATCCACGCTGTATTATCCTTGCTTTTGACGATGCCCATTTCGACATTTTCGATCAGGTGATTTTCCTTTAATGCGCGCACGCTGGCATATTCATCTGCCGGCATGAGCGAACCATCCGGGCGGATAATCTTCCACTCCGAGCTGTCAATGGCGCGCGCTTTATGTTCTTCTTTTGTAATACCCAGAATCAGTTCGGCTTTGCGGTTGCTCTCGAATATTTTTCCAGATTTATCGGCAATGGTCAAGCCGAACGGGAATAGGTCGAATAGCGCGTGATATTTATCGAGGTTCAGGCGCAGCGACTTTTCCATTTCAACGCGCGGGGTGATGTTGTGTGAAAGTACCATGCCCGCGTATGGCTCTCCGTGTTCGTTCCGCACCGGCGCAATGACCAAATGGTAACTTTGGTCATTGAAAATATACTCGAACGAAGAAGATTCGCCTTCCAATGCTTTTTGATATTTAGGCAGGAAGTTTTCGACCACTTCAGGCGGAAAGGCTTCTGCCAGTGTGCGCCCTTCCACTTTATCCTTTTCAAAGCCAGACCTTTCGAGCTCCCCGCCGCCGGCAACCAGAAAACGAAAGTCGCGGTCAAACAGCAGGATGGCAAGGTCAGGCAGGGATGAAATCAAAAGGCGGTAACGGCTTTCACTTTCGTGCAGGGCTTGGTCAACTTTCTTGTGGTTGGTAATGTCCTGTTTGATTGCCAGATAATGAATCGCTTTTTTGTTTTCGTCAAAGATGGGTGAGATGCTGGCAAACTCGTAAAATTCTTCGCCATTTTTTTTGCGGTTGACAAATTCCCCGCGCCATTCTTCCCCGCTGGTAATCGTATCCCATAATTGGCGGTATGTTTCTTTGGGCGTTTGCCCCGTGCTTAAGATGCGCGGATTTTTTCCCAGCACTTCTTCAATGGTATATCCAGTCACGGATGTGAAGCGCGGATTTACATATTCGATACCGCCCATCAAATCAGTGATAATAACGGAAGACGGACTTTGTTCCACAGCGGCGGATAATTTTGCGAGCTGCGCGTTTGTATTTTTGAATGTGGTCACGTCGAGCAAGGAGATGACCACGCCGCCAATCTGGCGATTCATTGTGTAATAGGGCGCGAACTTGACTTGATACCACAACCCATCTTCATTCCGTACTTCCATTTCGCGCGAGGTAAGCGTCGCTAGTACCAGCCGCGATTCATGCACGAGGTCGCAGTTGATGATTTTATGCGTAACGTGGTTGATGGGGCGTCCCAGGTCTTGGTCGAGCAGGTGAATTTCTCTCTGCACGGCTGGGGTAAACAAACGGATTTTCAAGTCGCGGTCTAAAAAGATTGTGCCGACATTGGTGCTGCTCAAGAGGTTATTGATGTCTTCGTTGAGTTTGGTTAGTTCCTGTATCTTTGCGTGATATTCCGCGTTGACCGTGATGAGCTCTTCATTGACAGAGTGCAGCTCCTCATTGGTGCTTTGCAGTTCTTCATTCGCGGCAAATAGTTCTTCGTTGGTTGCCTGCAATTCCTCATTGGATGTTTCCAACTCTTCCACGGTTGCTTGTAAACTTTCGCGCGTGTATTGCAGCTCGTGTTCGAGGTCTTGAATCCGCTGTTGCGCGCCCGCCGTTGATATCGAAAGTTTGAACCGAAGAGACTGCGCCCTCGTACGTGACGGGTTCTTGCGTAGCTGGCGCGAATTGAATGAACGCCATTTTTTGACGGCTGGCTGGCTCGGTAAATGGCTTGGCTTTCAGGTCTATCATGTTCGATTCGCTTGCGCCTTCGAGATGAATATTTCGGTACAACACTTCCTGCTGCTCTTTGAATACTTTGTGCAGCGCGGTGCTGAGCGGCACAGAGAGTCCTTCGCGCGCCTGTTTCAAAATATTCGCGGTGAAGAGTCCGCCGCTGGGCAGGCGCAGGTACGCGTCGGTATCTCCCGCGATGTAGACGACATCCATATTTTCATCTACGACCACAGTCGCAGGCAGGAAGGCTTCGAACACGCCGCGCTGGATTCCATCTATGATGCGCCAGTCTTCGCGCGCCGCGTTATATCTACGCCCGACGCTGGTTGGGCTGTATGGCATGGGCGGATGTGAGAGGCGGTTGTCTTCCAAGTTCGGGCGAAACCCGCCTTTGTATTGGTATGTCTTCCATTTTGAGCTTACGCTTTGAAAGAAGTCTTCTGATTCGCCGATGGTTTCGCTGGAGCCAAGAAATAAAAATCCATCTTGATTCAACCCAAATTGAAAGGCAGAGATGACTTTCTTTTGCAGGACAGGTTGAAAGTAAATCAACAAGTTGCGGCAGGTGATTAAATCCACTTTTGAAAATGGCGGATCGGTGGTGATATTTTGTTGCGCAAAGATGACCATTTCGCGCACGCGCCGCGTGACTACATACGTCTCGCCGCTTTTGATGAAATAGTTTTGCAGGTTGTCTACTGTAATGTCTTCGGCAATACTTTCGGGATAAATGCCTTTGCCTGCAAAATCCAGCGCGTTTTTGTCGAGGTCAGTAGCAAATACTTTTACGTCCATGTGATGACCGGTGGTTTCCATATATTCGGTCAATAAAATTGCGATGGAGTAGGCTTCTTCGCCGGTGGAACAGCCTGCCACCCAAACGCGAATCGAATCGCCGCGCTTTTTGTTTTGAAAAATCGCGGGAATGACTTCTTTTTTGATGATGTCGAAGGCTTCCGGGTCGCGGAAAAAATGCGTGACGCCGATCAAAAACTCGCGGTACAACGTGTTGACTTCCGCGGGCGTTTGATACAAAAGGTGTACATAATCTGACAGGGTATTAATCTGCTTGATGCCCATGCGCCTTTCGATGCGGCGCATCATTGTGTTTTGTTTGTAGAAGGTAAAATCCACGCCGCTGCTGCTGCGCAACAATGCAAATATTTTGCTGATGCTGTCGTCATCGGGTGAGATGATGCGCTTGATTGCCGGGTCACTGGCAAGGCAGGGATGCTGCACGTAGTTGATAATTTCATGCGCGATTTGTTCTGGCAGCAGGATGTAATCCACGAGGTTTGTGGCGATTGCGCTGCGCGGCATTCCATCGAATTTCGCAGAGCGTTCATCCTGGACGATTGCCAGCCCGCCCTTCTCTTTGATGGCGCGCAAACCGCGCGCGCCGTCGCTGCCGGTACCGGAGAGAATTACGCCAATGGCTTTTTCTTCCACGTCTTCCGCAAGCGATTGAAAGAAGATATCAATCGGTAAATATAACTGACCCGTTTCGCGGTCGGTTAAAAATAACTTACGATGAAAAATTGTAATGCTTTGTTTGGGTGGGATTAAGTAAACGTGATTCGGCTCGACGGTCACGCCGTCTTCTGCGACGTGTACCGGCATTTCTGTCCGCTTGGCAAGCAGGTCCGCCATTAAACTTTTGTAGTCAGGCGAAAGATGCTGAATGACAACGTATGCCATGTCGCTATCTGAAGGCGCATTGCTGAAAAATTTCTCCAGCGCATCTAACCCCCCTGCCGACGCGCCGATGCCGACCACGTAAAAATCATTGGATGGGGTATTTGTCATATTGACATTTTCTCCGTGTAAATTTTCTGTGAAAAATGTAACTTGTTTTGTTGATTTTTGCCACGATACTTGTAAATTAACATCCCTTTAGTATACATGATGCGCCTTGTTTTTTTTACTTTATCCGATGTCAAAAAGTAAATGACAGGCATTTGTAAAGTGATGTTTGCGCATTTACAGAAGATTTATTTATTGTTTAAGTTTGTTTTGGATGTACAGGAAGTTGAATATAAAATGTGCAGCCGGGGAATTTCACCTCGTCGTGTCCGGAACTTTCCACCCATATTTTGCCGCCATGCGCGTTGATCATTCCGCGCGCAATTGCCAAACCCAGCCCTGGTCCGCCGCCTTTGAATGATGTCTTTCCTGAAGAATGCACAGCCACATCGCCTACTTGATAGAATTTTTCAAAGATAAGTTCGTGATGTTCCGCATCCAAGCCGATGCCGCTGTCTTTGACGTTGATTTGCGCGCCGGCTTCTCCGTTTTCCATGTCCACTGCGCTGGACGAGATAATGATATCCCCGCCATCCGGCGTATATTTAATGGCATTGACGCATACATGATATAACGCTTTTTGCACAAGCGAAGGGTCAGCATGAATCATTGGCGTATGTTCGTTGTATTCTATGTGAATTTTTATATTTCTTTCCGCGGCGGAACTTAAAAGGTCGGCGAGCGCGTCATTGATAACGTTTTTGACCAAGACCAGCGACGGAATGACCTTCATTGTTTCGCTGCCGAGTTTGGTTACGTCCAACATCATATTGACGACCTCGTGCATCCGGTTCGCGCCCTTGATGATGCCTTGAACAATATCGGCTGTTGAAGGATTCTCTTTTATTCCAGGCAGGGTATTCAACATGTTCACATAGCCCTTAAGCACGGTCAAGGGTGTGCGCAGCTCATGCGCTGTAACTTGAATAAATTCCAATTTATTGCGGTCGAGCTGTTGCAGTACCTTATTTGTGCGCTGCAAGTCTTTGATTGCCATCTGGTCATTTGCGCGCATCCGGTCTAATGTAATGCGGATGATGTCAATTGCCATCACAGGGCTGCGGCTGAGCATGGTTTCAAAGTCGTGTTTCCCCATTTCCAAAACAGTGATTTTTTGCGCGGCTGTGACAGTTGCCGCGCGCGGCGCATTTTGAATCAGCGCCATTTCTCCCACCAAATCTCCCGGTAAAGCGGTGCGCAGCACGCGCGCGCCTTCGTCATCGCCGATGTTTTTTGTGATGACAGCTTCGCCCTCCGCGATGATATAGAAAATTTCTTCAAATGCGCCTTCGTGGCAGAGGATGTGACCCGGCTCATAAGTGCAAAGCCGCGTTAGGGACGCCATCTCTTGCAGTTCATCCTCCTTTAATCCTGCAAATGCAAGGCGCAACAGGGAAACTTTGTCGAAAATATCCTTCTCGTTCATCCTTTATAGTATAACTGTTTTTATAGTGCTTGCGTAAATTTTTAACCAGTGTTAAGGATTAACAGGATGTATACCCATCACGGTCACAAACTGCGCCTTTTTAGAAGCGGGAAAGCGCAATTTTTGACCGAGGGTATTATATAATCGAAAAATGTCAGCCTTATCTTTTGAAATACGAATTTGTCGCGAATGCGGTTTGCGATATCCGCTTGTCGAAGGACATCCATTTGGCGCGCGTTGCCCGCAGTGCTTGGGCGCGACACGCGTCGTTTTGCAGCGCAATCTGGGAGAAGAAGTCCGCGAGTCAACAAAGAATGCGCGGAATGGAAATTTTTCTGTCCTGCTGGATAACATCCGTTCGGCGTGGAATGTTGGTTCGATTTTGCGCAGCGCGGATGGGTTTGGGTTTGACCGCGCTTATCTGTGCGGAATTACCCCCACGCCCGAAGTGGCTTCCGTCCGAAAGACTTCGCTAGGCGCGGAAGATTACGTCAAGTGGTCACATCATAAGGATGCGGTGAAACTTGTCACGCAGTTGAAGATAGAGGGCTGTAAAATTATCGCGCTGGAAGAGGATGCGCGTTCCCAGCCTGTAAATCTGGCGGTCATCCCATCCAATATTGTATTAATTCTTGGGAGCGAATTTACCGGCGTTGACCCAACCTTGCTTGACCTTGCCGATAAAATTGTTCACATTCCCATGCGCGGACAAAAGCGCTCTTTCAATGTAGCGAACGCATTTTCGATAGCAGCGTACGCTTTAACCATAGACAAAGGAGTCTTAAATTGCTGATTGTCAATCGTTTTCCAAAATTGCGCGAACTAACGCTGGTCTACGCTGTAAACGTCGTCATGCTATACACTTTCAGCCTTTGGTTCTCATTTGAAGATATGTCTCGAAATTGGATATTGTATCTGGCAGGTGGTGATATCGTCGGCGTGTTGGCTTATATCATCATCGGGGCGTTTGTCGAAAGCCTGCTCATGATTATTTTTCTAACCCTTTCCTATTCTTTGATTCCGCCTTCCATTGCGCGGGGACGGTTTGTGTTATACGGCGCGATTCTTTCCTTTACATTTTTACTTGCGCTTATGCTGCGCGATGGAACGTATGTCGGCGTGGATGATTTTCTCAAAACGACGAATATGGTGTTTATCTTTTTTGCCGTTAGCGCGTTGATTCTGGCGCTTGCAGCAGAATGGAAGCAGCCTATCCGCGCCTTCATCGAATCGTTTGCTGACCGCTGCGCTGTATTTCTGTATATCTACATGCCTTTATCCTTGCTTGCAATCATAGTTGTTATTTTTAGAAACATGGGACAGAACCAATGAAGAAAATTTCAAGGCGCGATTTCATCAAACTTGGTTGGGGAGCAGTTCAGGCTGCGGCGGCGTCGAGCATGGTCACGCGCGCCGGGCTTGCCGCCCGCGCGGGCGCGGCATCCCAGCCCAATGTTGTAATGTTGATTTGCGACGCAATGTCCGCGAAAAACTTATCTTTATATGGTTATCCGCGCAAAACAACACCCAATTTAGAAAAGCTGGCAGAGCGCGCGTTTGTCTATCACAACCATTACGCCAACGGAAATTACACCACGCCGGGAACATCCTCGCTTTTGACGGGGCTGCTGCCGTGGACGCATCGCGCAGTGAATAATGCCGCCACCATCAAAAAGAGTCTGTCAACGCATAATATTTTTAACTTGCTGGGCAGTGATTACTTCAAAATGGCGTACACCCAAAACTATTGGGCAAATTATTTGCTAAATCAATTCGCCGCAGACATTGACGATTTACTTCCCTTTTCTGATTATGGTTTGATTAACGAAAATGTCAATAATAAATTTTTCAAAAATGATTTGGCAATTTCGCATCGCGCGGTTGAAAAAATGCTTTATTATGGCAACTCGCTTTTACTTAGTTTTCTGACGGATTTATATTATCGTCCTAGAACCACTGCCGAAATAAAACAGGAATATCCGGGTGGTTTTCCCACGTCGGGAATTCATCACAATGTGTTTACGATGGAAGACCTGTTCGACGGCTTGTCCGCAAAAATACTTGATCTGCATGAACTTCAACGTCCCTTCTTTTCCTATTTTCATATTTTCCCGCCTCATTACCCATATAACGCGCATAGAGATTTTTACGGCATGTTCGATAATGATGGATATATTGCTACATCCAAACGCGAACACACGCTTTCGGCTGGCGTTCCTGAATCAGCGCTCGATGCCCAGCGCAACCAGTACGACGCTTATCTCGCTAATTTGGATATGCACATTGGTTTGTTGATGGATAAATTGGAAAAGCAAGGCGTGTTACAAGATACCTATTTTATAATCACATCTGATCATGGCGAAATGTTCGAGCGCGGCACGCATGGACACACAACCGCGATGCTTTACGAACCGGTGATTAAAATTCCGCTGATGATTTTTGCGCCTAACCACACAACGAGACAGGATTTTACCGCGCCTACCAGCAGCGTTGACCTCCTCCCAACTATTTTGAAACTTGCCGGACAACCCATCTCCAGCGATTGTGAAGGGAATTTCTTGCCCGGTTTTGGTAATGAAGAACTCTCCAATCGCAGCGTGTTTATCGTGGAAGCCACACAAAGTTCCGCTTTTCAGCCTTTTACGAAAGCGACTTATTCCATAATCAAAGATGAATATAAGCTGCTTTACTATCACGGATACCAGCATAAATATCAAGACTACTTTGAATTTTATGACCTTCGCGAAGACCCGCAGGAATTAAATAATAAATATTCCCAGCCCAAATTTGCGCCGCTTGTTTCCTCGCTAAAAGAGGAATTATTAACCGCGATAGAAGAAGCGAATAAAAAAATAGGCTTTTAGCGCAACAAGTTTGCAATCAACATAATGGGATGCGCCGATTCTTTTTCCGCGCCTTGTTGAATTTGCAGGCGGCAAGCCGAGCCGCTGGACGCGATGGGTTTATTTGTTTCGCGCAGCATGGGCAGCAATTTCAACTCGCCCACCTTCATCGAAAGGTCGTAATGCTCCGCGTCGTAACCGAATGTGCCTGCCATGCCGCAGCAGCCTGCCTCCGAGATTTCCACATCGTAACCGCAGACCTTCAACATCTCCACAGTCGCGGATGTTCCGCTGGGCAAGCCGTCATCCGCGAGTCCTTCGGCGCGTTGGTGGCAGTGCGGGTGGAAGAAGATTTTTTCATCCGCGCGTTTTTGAATTAACTCATCCAATTTGATATTTCTTAAAATAAATTCATCCAGCAGCCAAACTCGTTTTGAGATGGATTCAATTTCAGCGCGGCGATTCGGCAGCAGGGCGGGATATTCGCGTTTCAGGCAGTAGACTTCGGGCGGTTCGCAGCCGACGATGGAAAAATCTTCTCCCGCTGACGCGAGTCGAATCGCGTCGAGAAGTTTTTCCGCGTGAGTTTTCGCCGCGCCGATGAATCCCTTTGAAAGAAGGGATGTCCCCGCGCCAATGATGGGAAGCGGTTTGACTTCATATCCAGCTGCGCGCAAAATTTCAAACGCGGATTGTTCCACTTCGGGTTCAAGGTAACGCGCAAACACATCCGATAAGAATAAGACCGTTCCTTTTTTGTTCGTTTGCTTGTTTTCTTGTATTTTTATTTTTGCTTTTACAAACAAGGGGAAAGGTCTTTTTTCTGTAATTCCCATCACGCGGGCAATCAACTTATGCGACCAATTCATCTGCATGAAAGCATTTGCCAGCGGAGCGATGGGCGCGAGCCATTTCGCGGCGATGTGAAAATATCCAAATAAATAATCGCGCAACGGGCGGCGACGCGTTTTGAAATACTCGTTCATGAATTCATATTTCAACTTGGGCATGTCCACGCCGCTGGGACATTCCGACGTGCAGCCTTTGCAGGCAAGGCATAAATCCAGCGCGGGGAAAACATCAGTCATTGGTAACTGGTAATTGGAGATTAAACCGCGCAGTAAGTTCGCCCTTCCTCTGGTGGAGTTTGCTTCCTCGCGCGTGGCTTGAAATGATGGACACATCACGCCCGTTGTTTTGCGGCACACGCCCTGACCGTTGCAGTGTTCGATTGCGCCCGCGAGTCCGCGCTCGTGGTCGAAATGCAGCGCGGGAGTCCATGCCTGCGCGCGATAATTTTCGCCGTAGCGCAAGTGTGAATCCATCGGCGGCGCGTCAAACATTTTTTTGGGATTTAAAATATTCTCAGGGTCGGCGGCGCGTTTGAGCGCGCGCATGGCTTCGGTTAATTCTTTTCCGTAAGTTTTTTCGATAAACTCGCCGCGCGCAATTCCATCGCCGTGTTCGCTGCTCATCGAGCCGCCAAGAGTCAGCACAAGCGCAAAGACTTGTTCGCTGATGCTGCGCAGCGCGCGGATTCCTTCTCCGCGATGCAAATCCAAAATGGGACGGATGTGCAAACAGCCCGCGGAAGCGTGCGCGTAAATGCCGCCCTCGGTGTGATGCTCGCGCATGATCCGCTCTACCTCGCGGACAAACGCGCCGAGATTTTCGACAGGCACGGCGCAATCTTCAATGAAGGCGGCAGGGCGCGCGGAGCGAGGTTGAGAATCCAAAATGCCGAGTCCCATTTTGCGCGTGTTCCATATCCGCGCTTGATCCGCTTTTGATTCGGCAATTACCGCCAGATCGCCAACGCGGTTTATGTCTTCTTTTATTTTTTGCGGATCGTCGCCGCTGAATTCGACAACCAATACAGCGGCAGGGTCGCCTTTCATCCATGAAACTTCACGCGCGTAAGCAGGGACTCCGCGCGCAAGACGCAAAATCATCTGCGGGATTAATTCAATCGCGCTGGGTTGAAATTTCAAAAGGCGCGGAACATCGTCACATGCGGAGGCGATACTCTCGTAGGCAAGTACGCCTAAAATTGTATACTTTGGCTTGCGGACAAGATTCACTTTCGCGCGGCGGATGACGGCAAGCGTGCCTTCGCTGCCAGCTAACAAAGAGGGATGAAGGATAAATGATGAAGAATGAATGGAAGGATAATCCCCATTCCATTGTGGTGGCTTGGTTGGAGAATACTGTAACAGATAGTTGATCCTGTACCCCGCCGAGTTACGCCACGAAATTGGAAAATTTTGCTTTATTGAGTTAGCATGGTTTTCCCGAATATAAGTCACTGCTTTTAACAATTCAGAATTCAAAATTCTGAATTCTGAATTCTCCTCCCCCCACGTTGATAAACTTCCATCCGCTAGAATCACGTCCGCTGAAATGAGATGGTCTGCGGTCATACCATATAGAATAGAGTGCGCGCCTGTGGCATTGTTCCCGATGACGCCGCCCATCGTGGCGCGTTCAGCGGATGCAGGGTCGGGACCAAACATCAAGCCAAATTTTGCAGCGGCTTTGTTCAAGTCCGCCAGCACCACCCCTGGCTCGACAGTGGCAGTTTGGGATTCGGGGTCAATCTCGATGATGGAATCAAGATGCCGCGAAAGGTCTAATATCAACGCCTCGCCGATTGCCTGCCCCGCAAGGGAGCTGCCTGCTCCGCGCGGCAGGATGGGAATTTTGTGTTTCGCCGCGAATTCCACCGCCGCGTGTAAATCTTCCTGCGATTTTGGAATCGCAACCCCAAGCGGTTCGATCTGGTACATCGAGGCGTCGGTGGAATATAAAACGCGCGAGGCAGAGTCAAGGCGAAGGTCGCCTGTGAACCGTGGTTTGAGTTCGTGAAGAAAGTTAAACGGTAGCATGGTAGCCTATTTATCCAATTGTGTGCACGCAAAGGTTGTCACGTGGGACTGCAAAATCTCCCGATTTTGCCTCGA
>DZBA01000090.1 GCA_022729775.1 Anaerolinea thermophila
TAATAAAAAAGAGCCGAATTGCTCGGCTCTTTTTTTGTGCCAGTAACTTATTTCGTCTTGATCGCGATGCTTTTCGGCTTGACCTCTTCCGCTTTGGGCAGGGTGATAATCAACACGCCGTTCTCGAACTCAGCCTTTGCCTTGTCCGCGACGACTTCGGTCGGCAGCACGAGCGAGCGTTCGAACATGCCCCAGCGCTGTTCGCGGATGTGATAGGTCTTCTCTTTGACTTCTTCGCGCTGTTTGACTTCGCCTTTCAAGGTGAGTATTTCGCCGGTGACGTTGATCTGCACCTCATCGGATTTGAGTCCGGGCAGCGCGGCGCGCACTACGACTTCATCCTCGGTCTGGTACATATCCACAGCGGGGACAGCCCAGGCGTTGTTATTGGCGGCGAACGGACGGGTAAAGGCTTCGTCAAAGAGATGATCCATAGCCTCGCGCAAGGTCATCATTTCACGAGCGGGTTCCCAACGAATTATGCTTGACATAGGTTTATCTCCTTTTTTATAAATGGTTTTGTTTGAACTTACGCGCTTAATATAAAACGCCTGCGTTAAAAAAACGCAAGCGCTGTATTTAAATTTCGTTAAAAAATTTAGGGAATTACGACGCGATCTTTCTCTTGACATGCAAAACTTCATCGCGGAATTCCGCCGCCGCGAGCGCGGGATTTTTTGCGCGCGCGATGGAACGCGAAACCGGAATCAGCAATCCCAACCCATCCGCGCGGAGTCCGGCGCGCAAAACGGATTCCAAATCGCCGCCTTGCGCCCCGACGCCGGGCGTGAGAAACCACAAATCGGGCGCTGCGGCGCGGATGTTTGCCATCACCTGCGGATGCGTGGCGCCGACGACGAGTCCAATGTTATCGCGCGTGTTCCATGCCTGCGCGAGCTGCGCCACCTTGATGTGCAAAGGCGCGGGCGGGTCGCCCATCACCATCACATCCTGCAAATCACCGCTGCCCGGGTTGGATGTTTTGCAAAGCAGGAAGACGCCCTTCTCCTGATTTTTGATGAAGGGATCAATCGAATCTTTTCCAAGATACGGGTTCAACGTGATGCAGTGCGCGCCGAGAGTCTCGAACGCGGATGTCGCATACGCTTCGGCAGTGGATGAAATATCGCCGCGCTTTGCGTCCAGCACAACGGGAATCATCGAACCCATCCGCGCGGACTCGGCGTTGACCGCCTCGATGACTTGTTTGAGCGCAGTCCAACCCTCCGCGCCGAAGACTTCAAAAAAGGCGGCATTGGGTTTGAACGCGGCGGCATAAGGCGCGGTCTGTTTGACCAAATTCAGGCAGAACTCCAGCGCGGATTCGGCGGTGGGCGCATGAAGGTCAGAGACGTGCGGGTCGAGTCCCACGCAAAGCGGGGAAGAACAATCGTCAATTCGTTTTTTGAGAAAAGAGAAAAAGGTTTCCATAGGATAAGTATAAAGGTAAACATGTAGACACGTAGACATGTACCGTGTTTACCTGTTTACCTGTTTACGTTCTTATTTGTTTCCTTACTCAACAAAAGATTCGTGTTTGTTTGCGCCACCTGGAACAGGGAAAACGTCAAACCATCCGCCTGCATCCCAGAACATGCGCTGCCAGATATTCGCGCCATAGCCGCGACACTCGGCAAAGAGAAAGTCCGCGGGCAGGGTATCGGGCAGGGAACAAACCGGCGAGTCGTAACTTTCATCCGGCATGATGGGAACAACGCCGTCGCGCGTGTTGGTTTGGTTGGGCGTGGGCGTGCAGTCTTCGTACCATGAGCCGTTGCCATCGGGCAAACGGCAGATGGATTCATCTTCCACTTTGGCGATGGCGTAGGTATAGGTGTCGTAGATTTTGTTGGTGGGACTGATTAACCGCACGGTATCGCCGCCATCGCTGAGCAGGATGTTCGTTTCACTGGCGTAGTAAATCGCGCGTTCGCCGGGCTTCAATGTGACGTTTGGCAGGTCAAACGGAGTCGAACCCGCGTTTTCTTCATCGTCCAAAGACCAGCCTTCCAGCGGCACATCCACAATGCCGATGTTCTTGATTTCGATAAATTCATCGAAGACATCCACCCTGCCATCCTGATTCCAGTCATAGCCGGGGCGCGGAAGAAATTCATTGATGATGGGACGGACAATGGCAGGGACTTTGGTGGGGATCAGCGGCGTGGGCGTAATGATCAGCGTGGAGTTGGCTTTCTTGGGCGTGCCATAAATCAATTCATAATCCACGTTATGTCCGTTTTTTGTGACGCCTTGGTTGGTAATCCAATTTTCGTCTTTTTCAGGCGACGTGTTGTTGATGCGTTCCATGGTGGGGCGATAGCTGCTCGTGGAGCCGCTGGGCCATGCAATGGAACCTTCATAGTTTGCTGTGTCAATCAAGTGACCGGCATCGTCGCAGAGATACAGCGTCGCGCCGCCATCGGAAAGCGCGGAAGCGGTATAGATTTGGTCTTCTACCACATCCGATACTACTTTGTTTCTGCCGCGTTCCAGCAGGTAGTAACCGCCTTTGACGATTTTACCGGATGCGCTGCCGAGTTTAATATAATCGCCAGCGGTGTCGCTGCAATTGCGGTTGTCGATTTTCAACTTCCAGTTTGTGATGGTCATATCCGCGCCGCTGGGGTTGTACAACTCAAGCCATTCATCTTCTGGGTTTTCGTATGTGCCAGCCCACGCGACTTCGTTAATCACAATCGCCCTTTTGGTGACGACTGAAACGCTCGCGTCATCATCGTCGGATGTCGAGCCGTCCGCGGGTTCAGAATCGGGGTCAGACTCGGTGGATTTCCAAACTTCCGCAGAGTTTGTCAAGCGTCCAAAGGCAACTGCCTTTGCTTGAAGTTGCAAGGCGGCAGATGCGCCGCTTGTTAACGCGCCCACTTTCCAAATGCCTGTGCTGCTGCTATATGTCCCAACCGACGCGGACACCACCTTGACATACTTCAGGCTGCTGGAGGGCAGTAAATCTTTAACTTCGACATTGGTTGTGCTGACAGGACCGTTATTTGTTACAGTGAGCGTATAGGTAATCAAGTTAGAATCAGTGACCACATTGGATGGGTCGGGGGGGTCTACTACTACAGTCGCAGTCATGGATAAGGTGAGGTCAGCCGAAGGCGCGCCCGCGTCATCATCTTCCGCTTTCGATTCGTTTCCCGGCACAGAATCCGGGTCAACCTGCCCGGCAGAGGAGATTTCAACCCAGTTCACAATTGGCGAAGCGGAGTAACTTGTCGTAATGGTCAAGGTCGCGCTTGCGCCGCTCGATAAAGAGTCAACCTCCCAATAGCCTGTGATGTCGCTGTATGTTGTCCCCGGCGTTTCGCCATGAGACAAAATAGTATACGGCGCTGTTGTAAACGGGGGCAGGTTTTTTACCTTGACTTTCACGCCGCTGGCGGCATCGGGACCATAATTAACAACGCGGATTGTAAAGACCGCCGTGCCGGATGTGTCCGAACCGGATACGCTCACGCTCTCGAAGATGCTTAAGTCTGAAATGGGGACTTCGACAAAGGTTTCATCATCCTCGCCTTTTTCGCCATTGCCCGGCGAAGAGGTGGCATCATGTTGGTCAGAACGCCAGACTTCCGCAAAGTGGCGCGTGCTGGTTCCGCTTTCCGCAACTTTTACTACGATATTCAGCGTAGCATCCTTACCTACATCGAGCGATTCGATTTTCCAAATTGCAGTGCTATTGGAATACGTTCCTGTGGTAGCGGTATAGGAAACATAATCCAAACCTTCCGGCAATTCATCGCGGACTTGTATGTTGGTGGCGGTGTAAGGTCCCTTGTTGAGGATTTTTACCTGCAAAGTAACTTGACCCGGCACAGTTGTGCTAACAGTAATTGGCATGGGGATAAGAACCAAATCCGCTTCGCCGCCGCTGGTGTTGATAATGGCATCTTCTTTATCGATATCGTTGGGCGGTGGGTCGGTTTGGTCTACTGACTTAATTTCAGCCTCGTTTGTCTTCGTGCCGTCCGCGTTGACTTTTACAGTAATCGTTATCGAAACACTGGTTAAGCCCAAAGAGGTTATTGTCCAAGTTCCCTTCTTGCTGACGTTGTCGTAGACGTATGTGCCTGCCGTAGCGCTGTATGAAATATACGCAACCTGTGTGGCTGCTAAACCCCACGTATCTTCGACCTTAATATTCGTAGCTGTGTCTGGACCGGCGTTGGTCACGGTGATGGTGTGGACAACGCTGGCGCCGACGCTGGTCGTTATCGAATCCGCGCCGTTGACTTTGTTGGTGATGGTTAATTCGGAAGTACCAACTGTAATTTTATTGCTGTTATTCGATACATCTGTATCGAATTTATCTGAAGACACTATGGCAGATGAAACCGTAACCGGCAGAGCCGTGATGGTGGCTGTAACTTCTAACGTAGCTGGTGAAGCAGTTGTCAGGGGATCTGCCAACGACCAAATCCCTGTGCCGCTGTCATACGCTCCATTGATGGTAAAAAAAGATGGGGAACTTAAGTTTGCATCGAGAACGACATTGACTTTTACGTTGTTTGCGTCATCACTACCATTGTTTGTAATCGTAATCGTAAATACAGCAACCGAGCCTGCCGCAGGCGATACAGGCGATACAGTAACAGACACCGCAAGGTCTGCGGTAAGCGCGGTGGAATTTAATTGCCCCGGCGTGCCGTTGATGTCGGCAATGCCATCCGCAGCCTTGCCATTTTTGGTTGTCCCGTTATTTGATGCCCATGCTCCAGCGCCATCTGCAATAACGCCGATTCTTTCCATGCTGACATAAGTAGGAGAGCCGCTACCAGATTCCCATGTAAGCGTGCCATCGTTGTTGGCTGTGTCAATGATGTTCGAAGCGCTATCTTTTAAGGTCAAAACTTCACCGCCATTAGAAAAAGAGCAAGATGAAGATTGAACTTGATCAGCAGCTATATCTGAAATAGTATTGTCATCGCCGCATTCTATTAAATAATATCCGCCAGCAAAGATAGTCCCTGACAAGGGGATGTTGGGGTTGCCATCGCTCGCAGCCAAAGTCCAACCGGATAAATTTATATCCGCCCCTGTTGCGTTATATAATTCAATCCATTCATCAGATGAACTTGCCGCTGTCCCCCCCCACGCCACTTCGCTAATAATCACATCCAACGGGGATGCCGCCGCCAGAGGCTTCGCCTCTACCCGCTCGACGCGCGGCGTGACCAGACCGGCGCATAAACCGGCAACCAGCAAAACAAATAAAAATATGCGGGGATACATCTTATATTTCATGGGATTCTCACGATAACAGTTTGCGCGCGGATTCATCGTTTAATTATACGCCACCCCGCCCCGTTTTTTCAAACGGACTCGCGGCGACAGCGATTCCAAATATGAACATGTCGCTGCGAGGAACGACACATGCACCGCGCTGCGGAGCAGTGCAGGTGAGCAGCCTCCCTGCCAAAACCGAAAGATTTGTAATCATCAGGAATAGGTTGCACACTTTTTTGAACCACAGAGTATTCATGAAATGGTTTCACCCCGAAGGATGAAAAACGTAGGTCACGTTTATAACGTGACGGTTATTCCCGCGAGAGCGTCATGCTACAAGCATGACCTACGAAACCCTATTTTCATATCAGACACCGAGGCACAGAGGCTTTTAAACTTCGTGTCTTCGTGGTAAAAGGTTTTTGTTCAACAGTTACCTGACCAATACACAAAACCGAGAGATTGCTCACCTGCCCTTGCGGGCGGCGCAAGGGTCGGGAAAACCGCCCACGCAACGACATATCGGGAATTGCTGGAATTACTGCTCCCCAAATTACCGCCTACCTTTTAATGATATACTTTCTAAAAATCCATACGAAATCGAGGGCGAACTCCCATGAAAGTAACTGTCCTTCAAGAAAACCTTGCGCGCGGTTTAAGCGTGGTCTCACGCGCCGTTTCTCCGCGCAGCACACTGCCTGTTTTATCCAATATTTTAATTGCAACAGATGAAGGTCGGCTGCGCCTGTCTGCGACCAACCTCGAATTGGGAATCACCTGCTGGATTGCGGCGCGGATTGACGAAGAAGGCTCCACCACCGTCCCCGCGCGCACATTCTCAGACCTGGTAAACACCCTGCCCGGCGATCAGGTTCAATTGAAGTTGGATACAAAAACGCAAAATTTACATGTGCAGGGCGGTTCATCCAACAATGACATCAAATGCATTGACGCGCAGGAGTTTCCGCCCCTGCCCACGCCCGAATCAGACGGCTCGATTCAATTGAACGTCGGCGACTTCAAGGAAATGATTCAGCAGGTTGCGTTTGCCGCCTCCACCGACGAATCGCGCCCGGTCTTGATGGGCGTGCTGGTGAATATCGAAAAAGACAAACTCACCATGGCAGCCGCGGACGGCTTCCGCCTTTCGGTGCGAAAAGCGCAGTTATCACAATCGGTTTCCAAAGCGGTGAACGTGGTCATCCCAGCCCGCGCGTTAAACGAACTCTCCCGCGCGGCAAGCGACCCCGAAGAGCCGATCTACATGTCGCTGCCGAAGAATCGCGGTCAGGTTTTGTTCCGCGTGAAGGATGTCGAAATCGTCTCGCAGTTGATTGACGGCACATTCCCCGATTACCAGCAAATCATCCCGCGCAGTTATAAATCGCGCACGCTGGTTTCCACCGCCTCGCTGCTCAAGGCTTGCAAACAAGCAGAAATCTTCGCGCGCGAAGGCTCGAACGTTGCGCGGTTCGACATCAAACAATCGAACGGCGAAATGCAGCCAAGCGAAGTGGAAATTTCCGCGACATCAGAAGAGACCGGCAAGAACGAAACCATCGTAGAGGCAACCGTGGACGGCAGCGGCGTGCTGATTGCGTTCAACGTCAAATTCCTGCGCGAAGTGTTGGAAGTGGTGAAGACCCCCAACGTCGCGCTGGAGACATCTGCCGCAAATGCGCCGGGCGTCATCAAGCCTGTGGGCGATGAAAACTTCCTGCATGTAATTATGCCCATGCACCTGGGTTAAAAACACAGGTTATAGAAAATATTAGAAACTCCCGGCCCTGTCGGGAGTTTTTTTGTTGCTGCCAAATTGCCGCCCCTAAAAATTGACCGAATCGGAATCATTAGGGTATAATTCCCCGCCGTTAACCAGCGAACAAGTCCCTGCTTGGGGATTGTCATTATCTATAGATAAGGAAGTATTGAATGACCAAGAGAACATACCAACCCAAGATCCGCCGCCGCCTGCGCGTGCATGGTTTCCGCTCGCGCATGGCAACCGCCGACGGACGCAATGTACTCAAGCGCCGCCGCCTGCGTGGACGCTATAAATTAACCGTCAAGGCGAACCAGCACGTCAAGCGCGTTCGTTGGTAAGCTTTCGCGCGTTTTTTTGCGCGGAGATTTGAGGCGCGGGTGCAGAAGAAATTCCGTCTGACCCGATCTGAAGACTTCAAGCGGGTGCGGCGAATTGGCAGGTCATACGCTCACCCGCTTGTTGTGTTAGTGGCGCAAGCCAGTAATATATTGGAACGCAAAGGCGCGCGCGTGGGGGTTGCTGCTGGAAAATCCGTTGGGAACGCCATCCAGCGAAATCGCGCGAAAAGACTCCTGCGCGAAGCGCTGCGTCCCCACCTTGCTTCCATCGTTGCGGCTTACGACTTTGTGTTGATCGCCCGCCCCGCGCTTGCATCCGCTACTTTGGATGAAACCCGCGACGCGCTGTTGAACCTTCTTCGCCGCGCTAAGATCCTCCCTACGGATGAGTCCTGAATTCCATCTGCACGATTATTCCGACGAGCCGCGCTTGCGCGATGTGCCGCGTACGCTTGTCAATTTGCCCCGCATTCTTGTGCTGGGGTTGATTCGTTTATATCAAATGGTGGTTTCGCCGACTCTGCCTGCAAACACCTGCCGCTTTTATCCATCCTGCTCGCATTATGGGTATCAAGCGGTATATAAATATGGCGCGGTCAAAGGTTCGTTGATGGCGGCATGGCGCGTGTTGCGCTGCAACCCGTTCAATCCCGGCGGGTATGATCCCGTAAAATAGACCGGACCTGACGCCCAACGCGCTTTTGTCCCTCAGAAGCGATTCGCGCAGCCAGCGCGAATTGGTCAGGTCTTTACCAATCAGGAGTAACACCAAGTTGAATACAAAACGATTGATATTGATTTCATTGCTTGTGCTGCTTGGAACCTTGTTCCTCAGCGCATGTTCGGGGGGACAAGTTTCCAACAACTGGCACGGGCTCGCCGCAGATGCAGAGCGCGCCTATCTATCCAGCGGCGCGTTCGTTTACGCCATAGACGTAAAAACCGGCAAACAGGTGTGGCAATATCCCGCCGAAGCAGACAGCAAATTGATGTTTTACGCAACTCCCATCCTCACTGCCGACGGGCAATTGTTGATTGGCAGCGCGGGGACACATCATCCCTTCACCAGCCTCGACCCCGCAACAGGCAAGGAAAAATGGGCGGAATCTTTTACCAAAAATAAAGGCGCCTGGCTGTCCACCCCGTTGGTCTTCAACGATACGATTTACGCTCCCAACACAGACGGCTTTTTGTATATGATGGATATGAACGGGAAAGAATCCGCTGACCCCATCGAACTTGGCGGCGCGTTATGGTCTGCGCCAACAACGGATGGCAGCCTGTTATACGTCACCTCGCTTGACCATCATGTTCACATCATAGACCCCGCAAACAGCGCGGTGAACAAGAGCATCAACCTGGGCGGCGCGGCTCCCAGCAGCCCGGTGATTGCAAAAGGCGGCGTGTACGTCGGCTCCTTTGCATCCACCATTGAATTTGTCACCTCTGCCGGGGAAAGCAAAACCATCGCCACCGCCGACAACTGGATTTGGGGTTCCCCTGTGTTGGATGGCGACACGCTTTACTATGCCGATTTAAAAGGCAATATCATTTCATTGGATGTCGCAAGCGGCAAGCAAAACTGGAATGCGACGCAAAAAGATGACGCGGTAATTGCAAGCCTGCTCTTACACGGCGACCAGATATATGCCGCGACAGAGGCGGGGAATTTCATCGCCTTTGACCGTGAGGGAAAACTGGTGTGGGAAAAGAACGTCGGGGGCAGCCTGTACACCACGCCTGTCGTTTCGGGAGAACACATTCTCGTCGCGCCATATCAAGCCGAGTTTGCCCTTGCCGCGTACGATAAAGACGGCAAGCAAGCCTGGACCTTTACGCCGGAAAAATAAGGAAACCAACCCATGTGGGATACCCTCATCATCCAACCCATGACCAATCTTTTGTTGTGGATTTATGACTCGCTCGGTCATGGTCCGCACATGTTTGGTCTTGCGATTATCCTGTTCACGATTTTGGTGCGCCTCGTCACATGGCCCCTCAACGCGTCACAAGTGAAGGGCGCGCAAGCCATGCAGGAATTACAGAACGACAAGGAATGGCAGGAAATTCAGAAGAAGTACGCAAAGGATAAGGAAAAACTCGCGCAGGAACAAATGCGAATTTACAAGGAGCGCGGCATTAATCCCTTTGCATCCTGCCTGCCGACGCTGATTCAATTCCCCGTCATCATCGGCTTGTACCAAAGCATTACGCGCGCGCTTTCCGCCACCCCCTTTGACATGCTCAAACTGGCGCGCACCATGTACCCATTTCAAGTGGTCGAGAACATCATCCCGCTCAACAGCAAATTCCTGTGGATGGATTTAGGTCGCCCCGAATCGATTCAAGTTCTCGGCTTTGCATTGCCGACGCTTGCCATCATCGTCGCGCTGACCACTTACGTGCAATCCAAATTGACCATGCCGGCAACATCCAACCCCAACGACCAATCCGCGCAGATGGCGGGCATGATGAGCATTTACATGCCGCTCCTGCTTGGCTGGTTTGCCTTGAATTTTGCCTCTGGCATTTCAGTCTATTTCATCACAAGCAATGTGCTGGGTATTGTACAGTACGCCGCAACAGGACGCGCCAATTGGAGCAGCCTAATTCCCGGAAGCAATAAAAAGACTTCCTCAAAAAAGTAGGGAGGCACCATGAACGAAAAAACGACATTAGAGGTCATAGCGCCCACGGTGGAAGAAGCCATCGCGCAGGGATTATCCCAGCTCAATTTGAGCGCGGAAGCGGTTTCAATCGAAGTGGTTGATTCCGGCAGCAAGGGACTGTTTGGACTCGGCGGAAGACAAGTGCGCGTGCGCTTGACCGTCAACCCGCCCCCGCAGGAGATTCTTCCGCCTGCGCCGAAACCCATCCCGGCATCAAAGCCGGCGCCCGTTGCGGAAAAGCGCAAAGAGCCGAAACCCAAGACAAATCCACAGCCACAGCCGAAGCCGGCGCAGTCCGCTTCGCCCAAGCCTGCGGCGCAAAAGCCCGAAGCGCCAAAAAAAGTTGAGCGCCCCGTTGGCGACCTTGTGCTGGATACTACCGAAGCGGTGATTTCCAAGTTGATTAATTATCTTGGAATGAAGGCGCAGGTTTCAGCGCATTACGAAGACAACAGCACCGACGACCGCCGCATGATCAACGTGGATGTTCGCGGCGATGATTTAACCGCGCTGATTGGCAAACGCGCCGAAACGTTAAACGCGTTTCAATACATCGCATCTTTGATTGTTGGGAAAGAGACCCAGCAATGGGTACAGATTATCGTGGATGTGGAAGGGTATCGCAGCCGCCGCGAAAAACAAGTGCGCCAGATTGCATTGCGCATGGCAGATCAGGTGGTCAAGACCGGGCGCAAAGCCGCGCTCGAGCCGATGCCATCGAATGAGCGCCGCGCCATTCACATCGAGTTGCGAAATCATCCCGCCGTCACAACAGAAAGCACAGGCGATGAGCCGTACCGCAAGGTGGTCATCCTGCCGAAGAAATAAATTGATTGGCATATTAGA
>DZBA01000091.1 GCA_022729775.1 Anaerolinea thermophila
TCGGGACGCGGGCGCGAGTTGAAATCTCCGCCGGTTGCGATTCTTGCGCGCGAGTTGAATCTTCCCATCATCCAGCCCGAAAAGCTGAAACAGCCCGAAGCGCTGGAACAACTCCGCGCGTGGGAGTCGGACTTGATTGTGGTCGCGGCGTTTGGGCAAATCTTAAGGAAAGATGTTTTGGAATTGCCGCGCTATGGCTGTATCAACGTCCACGCTTCGCTGCTTCCGCGCTGGCGGGGAGCGGCGCCGATCAACGCCGCTATCCTCGCCGGGGATGAAGAAACCGGCGTGACGATTATGAAAATGGATGTGGGACTTGATACGGGCGATATGTTAAAAAAGAAAGCGGTGAAAATTACAGCGGGTGATACTGCCGGGTCGTTGTTCCAAACCTTGTCACAGCTTGGCGCGGATTTATTGCTGGAGACTTTGCCCGATTATGTATCTGGAAATTTGATTCCGCAGCCGCAGGGTGATGAGGGCGCAACGTATGCCCCAATGTTAAAGAAAGAAGACGGGCTGCTCGATTTCACCAAGCCGGCTGTGGAGTTGGAACGCCGCGTGCGCGCATTGAATCCATGGCCCAGCGCGTGGATGATGTGGAATGGGAATCCGTTGAAGGCGCTGCGCGTATCCACTTTGGGTGGAGGGAAAAATCCGCCGGGCAGTAGAATGATCGTGGAAGGGAAGCCCGCGATTCAGTCCGCTGATGGAATTTTGATTCTGGAAGAGATTCAGCCGGCGGGGAAAAAATCCATGAGCGGAAAATCTTTCTTGGCAGGCGCGCGTGATTGGGTTGAATAAGTGAGATATAATTGTAAATAAATTCACAATCAAGGAGTTTTTATGCCTACCACAGTTGAAAATTTGAAAGAAGCGTTTGCAGGCGAGAGCCAGGCGAACCAGAAATATCGCGCGTTTGCAAAGAAGGCGGAGAAGGATGGCTTTCCGAATATTGCCAAGTTATTCCGCACCACCGCAGAAGCGGAGAGAATCCACGCTGAGGGTCACTTGGGCGCGCTGGAAGCGATTGGCGATACTGCCGCGAATTTGCAAGCCGCCATTGAAGGTGAGACGTACGAAACAAAAGTTATGTACCCGCCGATGGTTGAACAGGCAGAGGCGGATGGTCATAAAGCCAAGCGTATGTTCACATACGCGCTGGAAGCGGAAGACGTCCATGCCAAGTTGTATGCGATGGCGTTGGAAGCCGTAAAAAGCGGCAAAGACCTGAACGCTGATTTTTATCTTTGCCCTGTGTGCGGTTATATCGAAATGGGCAAACCCACCGACCCATGCCCGGTCTGCGGCGCAAAGCCGGATAAATTTGTTTTGGTGTAATTGGGTTGATTGAGAAACTCCCCGTCATGAAAAATGATGGGGAGTTTTTTTATTGTACAGCGAGTTCATAGTAATAGTTGCTGATTGAAGTATCAGTCTGAAATGATTCAAGAAAAATCAGTAGATCACAAAAGTAGTGTGCGCGCAAAGGTTGTCACATGGGACTGCAAAATCTCCTGATTTTGCCTCGAAAGTCAGAGACTTTCGAATCCATCCCTGACATGTTTTGCATGCACACAAAAGTACCAGTTGACTAGAAAAATCCTTGTTTTTTGGTACAATACCGCCGCTATGTTACAGGATTGAGTCTTACACGCGCCAGAATCTACTTCGAACTCTGACCTATTTTGTTTTAACTCAACCCCCGGTTTACGTTTTTTCAAGTAGATTCTTAATCAAAGTTGATTTCTTTCTCTTTGGAAAAGATTGATATTTCCAGTGAAAGAGGTCAATTTTTTGTTTGTGAACATACCGAAAAATCCTACAGTCCATCGTACTGAATAACTTTCAAGGAAAAAATAGTGGAAGAACTTACATTATCGAATATCAATTCAAACACTCATCTGGAGCAGGCAATTGCCATGCGCAGAACGTTTGCGATTATTTCACACCCAGACGCTGGCAAGACCACCTTGACGGAAAAATTGCTGCTCTATGGTAACGCGATCGAATTGGCGGGCAATGTGCGCGCCAAACGCAATCAACGCAGCACCACATCAGACTGGATGGCAATGGAACGCGAACGCGGAATTTCCATTTCGTCTACCGTTTTGCAATTCCCCTACAAGGGTTTTATCATCAACCTGCTGGACACGCCCGGTCACCAGGATTTTTCCGAAGACACATATCGGACTCTCGCGGCTGTGGACAGCGCCGTGATGGTGCTTGATGCCGCCAAAGGAATTGAACCGCAAACGCGCAAACTGTTCGATGTGTGCCGCAAACGCGGAATTCCCATTTTCACCTTCATTAACAAGATGGACCGCCCAGCCCGTCATCCGCTTGAGTTGCTGGATGAAATCGAATCCATTTTGGGGATGCAGCCTGTTCCAGTCAATTGGCCCATTGGGGATGGCGACCGATTTCGCGGCGTTTTTGACCGTCAGACAAAAGGCGTTTATTTTTACGAGCGCACGGCGCGCAACGAGAAAATATCTCCTGAGGAATTTATCTCTTTGGATGATTTGCACGCGAAGAAATCCATCTCCAATGCGGATTGGAAAAATATCGAAAGCGATATTCAATTATTGGATGGACTCGATATAAAGTTTGACCGCGCGCTTTTGCTAAACATGAAACAGACGCCCGTCTTTTTTGGCAGCGCGTTGACAAATTTTGGCGTGCGTTTATTTTTGGATTCGTTTATCGAATATGCGCCCCCGCCTCAGCCTTACCCAAGCGAATCTGAAATTGTGCCGCCTGCCCGCCCCGATTTTTCCGCGTATGTTTTCAAAATTCAGGCGAACATGAACCCGAAGCACCGCGACAGCATTGCGTTTGCCCGCGTTTGTTCGGGACGCTTTGAGCGCGGGTTGAATGTCATCCATGCCCAAAGCGAGAGTCCGATGCGGCTGATGCGTTCGTATAAACTTTTTGCAAATGAGCGCGAAAGTATGGATGAAGCCTTTCCGGGCGACGTGATTGGACTTCCCAACAACGGCGATTTGGGAATTGGCGACACATTGTACACAGGCGCGCCTGTTTGTTTTGCGCCCATGCCGCACTTTCCGCCGGAGCATTTTGCGCTGTTGAGAAATTCCGACCTCAGCAAACAAAAGCAATTTACCAAAGGGTTGCAGCAATTGGAAAGGGAAGGCGGCGTGCAGGTGTTCTACAATATCAACGCGTTCAAGCGCGAACCTATTCTTGCCGTAGTTGGCGAATTGCAGTTTGATGTTGTGCAAGCCCGCCTTGAAATGGAATACAACGTCCCTACAACGATAGAACGTTTGCCGTACACGCTTGCCCGCTGGGTTGAAGGAACGGAAAGCGCGCTTAAAAATCTGCCGCAGCGAACCGAAGCATTATTTGCCCGCAATTCTCAAAACCGTATCGCCGCGCTCTTTATCACGCCTTTTTTAATGAACTACTATGCGGAAAAATATCCTGATGTAATCTACAGCGAAATGGGTTGATTTTATTTGAGACGCCCGCTGAAATAAAAAAATCCCCGTCACTATCAGGCGGGGATTTTTTGCAAGATTTCACTTCATCAATTTTTCATCCGGCGGACAGGCTTCCGCAGCCGCGGCTGCCATTGCCGGGTTGGACGAAACCGCGCCGCCGTAATATTTTTTCTGGAAGAAGAAAGCCACATTAACCAAGCCGATCATCACCGGTACTTCGACAAGCGGACCGATGACCGCCGCAAACGCCGCTCCGCTGTGAATGCCAAACACGGCGA
This sequence comes from Anaerolinea thermophila, assembly GCA_022729775.1. Classification (GTDB taxonomy): domain Bacteria; phylum Chloroflexota; class Anaerolineae; order Anaerolineales; family Villigracilaceae; genus Villigracilis. The sequence continues at coordinate 3,746 of DZBA01000091.1, forward strand.
CTGCCACCGCGATTGCCAGTTCAAAATTATTGCTGGCGGCAGTGAACGAAAGCGTGGTGGTCTGTGAATAATTCGCGCCGAGTTTATGTCCCATCCAAAATGAAACGAGGAACACCACCACGAAATAAATCAACAACGGGATGGCGATTCGCACCACGTCGCCGGGGATTTGCACAATCAGGTTGCCTTTGAGCGAGAACATGACCATGATGGTGAACAGCAGCGCGATGAGAGTCAGCGGGCTGATTTTTGGCACGAAGTTGGCGTGATACCACTCTTTGCCTTTCATCTTGACCATGATCGTGCGCGTCAAAAATCCAGCGATGAACGGAATGCCAAGATAGATGAACACGCTTTGCGCGATTTCACCGATGGTGATTTCCACCACTGCGCCCGTTAAGCCGAACAAAGGCGGCAGCACGGTGATGAATACCCACGCATAGACGCTGTAAAACAAAACTTGAAACACGCTGTTGAACGCGACCAGTCCCGCAGCGTATTCCGTATCGCCGTGCGCGAGTTCGTTCCACACGATGACCATCGCAATACAGCGCGCCAAACCAATCATGATGAGTCCCGCCATGTATTCGGGGTATCCGCGCAGGAAGATGAGCGCGAGCGCAAACATCAACACGGGACCGATGACCCAATTTTGAATCAGCGAAAGCGTCAATATTCTTTTATTGCGGAAGACTTCGCCCAGTTCTTCATATTTGACTTTGGTGAAGGGCGGGTACATCATCAAAATCAAACCAATGGCGATGGGGATGTTGGTTGTCCCGACAGACACGGATTCATTGAATCGGTTCACGCCATCAGGGGACAAAAACCCGATCAACACGCCGACTGCCATGGCGAGAAAAATCCATAAGGTCAGGTAGCGGTCGAGAAAAGATAACTGTTTGCTAACGCTTTGCGCCTCAGACATGGGAAACCTCCTCGCAAATTTTACGCCTTCTCCAGCGCATCCGTTAACCACGTGGTCACTTCGGCGGGCGTGGGAATACGTCCCGAACTGACCACCTTTTCATTGACCACCAATCCCGGCGTGGACATGATGTTGTATTTCATAATGTCGGGATATTCGGTTACTTTGATGACTTCCGCTTCGAGCGCCATCTCTTCGATGACCTTGCGCGCAATTTGTTCCACGCGCTTGCAGTTGGCGCAGCCTGAGCCTAAAACTTTGATAGTTAACATAGAGTCTCCTTTTGATTTTATAAAACCCAATTGAACAAATATCCAGTCAGCATGATTGCAATCGCAATCACGGCAAAGAACGTAAGCAGCAGCGGCATTTTTAACACGCGCTTCAAGATGACCGCTTCGGGCAGGCTCAAGCCGATGACCGACATCATGAACGCGAGTGTGGTTCCAACGGACGCGCCCTTTTCGATCAACGCGCCGACAATGGGAACAATGCCCGCCGCGTTGGAATATAACGGGATGCCGATCAGCACCGCGACGGGAACCGACCACCATGCTTGTTTGCCCAAAACCGAAGCGAGCGCGTCTTCGGGAACGTAGCCGTGAATCCCCGCGCCGACGGCAATGCCGATCACAACATACAACCAAACTTTGCCGACAATTTCTTTGACCGAATCCCACGCGCGTTCGATGCGGTCTGCCCATGTCATTTTTTCTTCAAATGCCTGCCCGCCAGATTTGATCTGCCAGACAAAATCTTCGACATAGTGTTCCATCTTTAATTTTCCGATGATGAAGCCCGCGACGATGGCGACGGTCAAGCCTGATACGATGTACAACGCGGCGACCTTCCAGCCGAAGAGTCCGAACAGCAGGATGATCGCGACTTCGTTAATGGTCGGCGCGGCGATGAGAAATGAAAAGGTCACACCGAGCGGAATGCCCGACTCAACAAAGCCGATGAAGAGCGGCACAGCGGAGCAGGAACAAAACGGTGTGACAATTCCCAGCAGCGCGGCGAATATATTTCCCACGCCTTCCGCTTTTCCGCCCAGCAGGGCGCGTGTCCGCTCTGGGCTGAAGAAAGTGCGGACAATCGAAATGAGAAAGACCATGCCTGAAAGCAGCAGCAGAATCTTTGGCACGTCATAAAGGAAGAACGCAAGCGATTCACCGAGATGTGAATCGCGGGCGAGTCCCAGCGCGGAGTAGGATATCCAATCCGCGAGGGGTTGGACGATGTTGTATGCGATGAACCACGCGATAATGGCAATGGTCAACGTGATGTACAGGCGTTTGTTGGGTTGAGTAAGGGGAAGGACAGTCATGGTATTTTGTGGGGCGTGTCTCGTGTTGAGTGGGATTTAAGAGGATAAACTCGAAGCGGGGATCAATATAAAACGTTCCGAAGGTTTGCGAAGGACAATCATGTTTTATATGAAGCCTTCGGAACGCTATATCAGTTACAAGCTCGAGGTGGGGATCAAAACCGGGGAACACTGCGGACATTCGCAGGAGGGATAGGTCCGCGTGTTGATCAGTGCGGAGATTGAGTCGGCGGGCAGACCACTCAGCGCGGCAGCGTCCAAAATCAAGTTGAGGATTTCCACATTTTGCAATTTGTAATAGACATATCTTCCTTCGCGTCTGTCTTGCAAAATGTTGGCTTTGCGCAGCGCCATGAGATGCTGCGAGATGTACGCCTGCCGCCAGCCAAGCGCGTTTTCAAGATGACACACGCACGCTTCACCGTGTCCGATGGCGATGAGGATGGCAATCCGCTGCGGAGATGAAACAGCTTGGAGGGTTTGCGCGATTTGTTCTGAAAGGGAGGTGATGCTTTGCTTTTTCATATTCGTAATCCTGAATGTATTATACAATATATTCAAGATTACGAATGTAATATCTGTCATCCTTTTATGCGCTGATTCTCACTTTTGTTTTACAATTGCCCCAAGAGGTGAACTATGCCAAATGAATTTGAAGAAAAATATATGGGTGTTTTGCAAAACATTGAATTTGGAATTGTAAAAATATTCCGCCAAAATTCCGAACTGATGGATTGGGATGTCCTGCAAACGCTGGACGCGCTCATCAAAAAATATAAAGCCGAGGCAGCCAGCCGCCCCGAACCCGTCCTTGCGTTGAATGAACAGCGGCAGAATCTTTTTGATTCTGTAAAGGCGATGTGCGATCTCAATCTTGGCAGGGCGAAATTGTTGGATCGAAAAGGCTTTCCTGTCACATTGACTGTTGTGAACGTTGATGAAATTATCCAATGCCTAAAGCGGATTCACCGTTCCGTTGAATTTTGGAACAAGAAAAATGGCAGGCAGGGATATTTGAATTTTATTATCGAGCATGTGCATTAATCAGGAGAACTGTCATGAAAAAATATGTAGCAGCAATTGACCAGGGGACGACCAGCACGCGCTTTATCATTTTCGATCACGGCGGCAATATCATCGCCGTTGACCAGAAGGAACACCGCCAGATTTATCCCAAGCCGGGCTGGGTGGAACATGATCCGCTGGAGATTTGGGATCGGACGTTGAATGTCATTCATGGGGCGTTGGAGAAGTCCAACATCGCGAGCGATGAGATCGCCGCGATTGGCGTGACGAATCAGCGCGAGACGACGGTGGTGTGGGATAAGAAGACGGGCAAACCCGTGTATAACGCAATCGTCTGGCAGGATACGCGGACGGATACAATCATTTCGAAATTTGCAAAACAGGGCGGGCAGGATCGATTCAGGAAGAAGACAGGGCTTCCACTGGCGACCTATTTTTCGGGACCGAAAATTAAATGGATTCTGGACAATGTCAAAGGCGCGAAGGAGAAAGCCAAAAAGGGTGAGTTGTTATTTGGCAATATTGATACATGGGTGATTTGGAATTTAACGGGCGCGCATGTCACCGATGTGACGAATGCCTCGCGCACGATGTTAATGAATCTCAAGACGCTGGATTGGGATGCTGAAATTTTGAAGGTGATGGGAATTCCGCGCGCAATGCTGCCCGAAATTCGTTCTTCATCCGAGGAATACGGCAAGGCGAAGATGATTTTAGAAGGCGTGCCTGTTGCGGGTGATTTAGGCGATCAGCAAGCCGCGCTCTTCGGTCAGACTTGTTTCAAACCCGGCGAAGCGAAGAACACCTACGGCACGGGCTGTTTCATGTTGATGAACACGGGCGAGAAACCCGTCCAAAGCAAGGCGGGCTTGCTGACCACGCTGGGCTATAAGATCGGGAATCACAAAGCCGTGTACGCGCTCGAAGGTTCGATTGCGATCACAGGCGCGTTGATTCAATGGCTGCGCGATAATCTCGGTATGATCGAAAAATCAGCGGATGTCGAGGTGTTGGCGAACACGGTCGAAGACAACGGCGGAATTTATTTTGTGCCCGCGTTTTCTGGCTTATACGCGCCGTATTGGAAATCCAGCGCGCGCGGCGTGATCGCGGGCATGACGCGCTACGTCAACAAGGGACATATTGCGCGCGCGGCGCTCGAAGCAACGGCGTTCCAGACGCGCGAAGTGCTCGACGCGATGGAAAAAGATTCGGGCGTAAAACTCCGCGCGTTGAAAGTGGATGGCGGCATGGTCTTCAACGAATTGTTGATGCAGTTCCAATCTGATCTTTTGAATGTTCCCGTTGTGCGTCCCAAAGTGGCGGAAACCACCGCGCTTGGCGCGGCATACGCGGCAGGACTCGCCGTTGACTTTTGGAAAAATGTTGATGAATTAAAAGTCAATTGGGGACGTGACAAGGAATGGAAGCCGCAAATGTCCACAGCCAGCCGAAAGAAGTTATACTTGAGTTGGAAGAAAGCAGTCACAAAAACATTTGATTGGATGGAGTAAGTTATAGGTTGCAAGTTACAAGTTGTAGGTTTAATGTTGGAAATCAAATTGAACTTGCAACCTCAAACCTGCGACCTTCAACCCGCAACCTTAAACTTGCGACCGTAAACCTCTAACCTGCAACCTTAAACCACTTAAAAACATGAACCGACAAGAAATCATCTCCCAACTAAAACAAAACCCCGAAATTTCCGTGTTGATCGTTGGCGCGGGAATTAACGGCATTGGTACATTCCGCGATTTAGCGCTGAACGGTGTGGATGTATTGCTCATTGATCGCGCAGATTTTTGCGGCGGCGCAAGTGCGGCGTCCTCGCACATGGCGCACGGCGGGATTCGATATTTGGAAAACGGCGAGTTTCGTCTCGTGCGCGAAGCAGTGCGCGAACGCAATCGCATGATTCAAAACGCGCCGCACATCGTCAAACCGCTGCCGACGACGATTCCCATGTTCAAAATTTTTTCGGGATTATTCAACGCGCCGCTGAAATTTTTGAACTGGCTGGATAAGCCCTCCGAGCGTGGGGCGTTTATTATCAAGGTCGGCTTGATGATGTACGACGCCTACACGGGCAAGACGGGTGTTGTGCCGCGTCACAAATTTTATTCTCGTGATGAAGCATTAAAGAAGTGGTCGCGTTTGAATCCCGATATTGTCAACGTGGCTGTGTATTATGACGGCTTGATCTCCAACCCTGAAAGACTCGCGCTCGAAATCTTGCTCGACGCCGAAGCGGAAAGTCCCAACGCGCACGCGCTGAATTATGTCGGCATGGTCAGCGGTGAAAAGAATTACGTCATGCTGCACGATGAATTGACGAATGAAATGATTCAAGTCCGCCCGAAGTTGCTCATCAACGCGGCGGGACCGTGGATTGATTTCGCCAACCAAAACCTCGGACTGTCCACGCGCTACATCAGCGGCACAAAAGGATCACACGTCGTTGTGGATAATCCCGAACTGCGCGCAGCAATCGGCGAGAACGAATTTTTCTTCGAGAATAAAGACGGGCGCATTGTTTTACTCTTCCCGATGTTCGAGCGCGTATTGATCGGCACATCCGACATTGCCATCGAGAATCCCGATGATGTGCGCTGCACCGACGAAGAAGTGGATTACTTCATCGGCTTGGTTGCGCGCGTTTTCCCGAAGATCAAAGTCACGCGCGAACAGATTGTCTTCCGCTTTACAGGTGTGCGCCCGCTGACGAAGAGCGGCGCGAAGACCACAGGTCAATACAGCCGCGATCATCACATCGAAGTGTTGAGCGGCGATTGGACGCATTTGAACTTCCCCGTTTATTCCCTCGTCGGCGGAAAGTGGACATCCTTCCGCGCATTTTCCGAAGAGGTCGCAGACAAGGTACTGGCGTTTCTCGGTAAGCCGCGACAGAAACAAACGCACGATCTTCCCATCGGCGGCGGGCATGGGTTTTCCACCGACCCCGCAGAACAAAAACGTCACATTGACGGCTTTGCCGCGTGGACGGGACTCTCGCGTGAACGGCTGCAAATTCTATATGATCGTTACGGCTCGCGGGTTGAATCCATTGCGACCTTTATCAATCGCGCGGCAGACGCGCCGCTCAAATCCCTGCCCGAATATTCGCGCCGCGAAATCATGTTCCTTGCACAATATGAAAAAGCCATTCATCTCGATGACTTGCTCCTGCGCCGCACCATGCTTGCCATGCTGGGACGTTTGAATAGGGACTCTGTCGCTGAACTTGCCGATGCGATGGGCGAAGCGCTGGCTTGGAATCATGAAATGAAAGACATCGAAGTCAATCGCGCCCTTCACCTGTTGAAGGAAAAGCATGGGGTCAACTTTTAATCTTGCTTTTTTGTACACGGACAACGCTGAATTTTAGTATCATCTCAAAAAATAGGGGAAACGTCCCGAAGGTTTGAGCGATTAACCAGATTTTCGAGGAAACCTTCGGGACGGTGTGTCTTCAACCCCGAAATATTGAGAAGATACGAATTTTACGGAAAAAAACCATTAAAATGTAATGGTCAGGAATATGCAGAACACCTTTTTGAACCACGGAGACACCGAGACGCTGAGAAAACCAGAGGAAAAACTCCGTGCCTTCGTGTCTGATATGAAAATAGGGTTTCGTAGTCATGCTTGTAGCATGACGCTCTCGCGGGAATAACCGTCACGTTACAAACGTGACCTACGTTTTTCATCCCTTCGGGGTGAAACCCTTTCATGAATACTCCGTGGTAAAAGTTTTTGTTCGCCCTTTATCTGACCAATACAAAAAAACCATTAAAAACTGCTCTTTCCGTGTTTTCCGCGAAAATCCGTGTACAAA
>DZBA01000092.1 GCA_022729775.1 Anaerolinea thermophila
GAAGTTCAAAAGAACCCGCGCGTGATCGAAGCGTACCTCGGCAAGGGTACAGTCACAAAGTAAAGGCGAGGAACATACCATGCTTGAATTAAAAGATGTCCACACTTACTACGGCAACATCCACGCCTTGAAAGGGATTTCCATTACCGTCAATGACGGCGAAATCGTCACATTGATCGGATCGAATGGCGCGGGAAAAAGCACCACGTTGCGCACCATTCAAGGGCTGAACAAGCCGCGTCACGGCTCTGTTGTCCTCGATGGGGTCGAGTTGCACAAACTCCCCGCGCACGAGATCGCCACGCTCGGCGTTGCGCAAAGCCCCGAAGGTCGTATGATATTCCCACGCATGACCGTGCTGGAAAATCTTGAAATGGGCGCGTATGCCCGCAAAGACCTGACCACCTATAAAGAGGATTTGGATCACGTTTTCCAACTCTTTCCGCGTTTGAAGGAGCGTATTTCCCAAAAGGGCGGAACGCTCTCCGGCGGCGAACAGCAAATGCTGGCGATGGGACGCGCGTTGATGGCGAAACCCAAAATCCTTTTGCTGGACGAACCCTCGATGGGTCTTGCGCCGCTGCTCGTCGAATTGATCTTCGACATCATCAAGAAACTCCACTCTGAAGGCGCGACCATCCTGCTGGTGGAACAAAACGCTTCGATGGCGCTTTCCATCGCCAACCGCGGATATGTTCTCCAAACCGGAGAGATCGTCCTTGCGGATGAGGCAAGCAAACTGCTGAAAGACCCGATGGTACAGAAGACCTATCTCGGCGTTGAATAACATCAATCCAATTCAATAGAATTGATGAAACCCGTTTCCCGTCCTAAACGCGGAAGCGGGTTTCTTGTAAAATTAAAACATTCAAAAAAAATGAACATACCAACCACAGCAAACATTGTCATTATTGGCGGCGGCGTCATGGGCGCCAGCGCCCTCTATCATTTGGCATTGCGCGGCGTGAAAGATGTCGTGTTGATCGAGAAGGAAAACTTCTTCGGAACAGGCGCGACGGGACGCTGCGCGGGCGGCGTGCGTTATCAGTTTTCCACTGAAATCAACGTTAAACTTTCACAGCATAGTTTACCCATGCTCGAAAGATTCAAAGAGGAAATCGGGCAGGATGTGAACTACCGCCAGTGCGGATATTTGCTCGTCGCCACGAATCAAAAAGACGCGGATTACTTCAAACGCAATGTCGAACTGCAGAATAAACTCGGCGTGGAGACAAAATTTCTCAGCGGGGATGAAGTCCGCGCAAAAGTTCCGCTGATGAAGTTCGATGACGCCATCGCCGGAACATTCAACCCCAAAGACGGACTCGTTGACCCGAACAGCGTTGTGATGGGATATATCAGCGCGGCGCAAAAACTCGGCGCGCAGGCAATCAGCGGCGCGGAAGTGACCGGCATCAAAACCGAGGGGAATCAAATTCGGGAAGTGCAAACCAATTTGGGGACGATTCAGACGCGCAACGTGCTCAACGCGGCGGGACCGTGGGCGGGCATCATCGGCAAAATGGCGGGCGTGGATATTCCCATCGTTCCGCTTCGCCGGCAGATGTTCACCACCAGCGCGTTGAAAGAACTCCCCGCTGATTTTCCCTTCGTCATTGATTTTGCGCGGTCGCTCTACTTCCACCTCGAAGGCGATGGTTTGCTGATTGGCATGAGCAACCAAAACGAAAAGCCCGGCTTGGATCAAAATGTGGATGAGGATTTTGAACTGGTGAATCTCGAAGCCGCCATCGAAAGAATGCCGCTGGTGGAGAAAGCCGCGCGCGCTTCACACTGGGCGGGGCTGTACGAAGTGACGCCCGACGCGCACCCGATTTACGGCGGCACAAACCTCGAAGGTTTTACCGTCTGCGCGGGTTTTTCGGGACATGGTTTCATGCACGGACCTGTTTCGGGAAAACTCATGGCTGAATATATTCTGGACGGAAAATTCTCCACGCTCGATGTGTCCATGCTTGACTTGAAACGCTTTGAAGAAGGACGGCTGATTCAAGAGTACAATGTGGTGTAAGATTTCAACACAAAGGACACCAAGTACACGAAGGGGAATAATTAAATTTTTTGCTGCCGCACATTGGCGCAGAGAAAATATTTTCCTTTGTGACCTTTGTGTACTTGGTGTTAAAACAAAAATATGACATCAGCAGAAATTATCACCATTGGCACGGAAATTTTACTGGGCGAGATCGTGGATACGAACACCCGCCACATCGCGCGCAATTTTCGCGCGCTTGGCATTGACCTGTACCGCACCATCACCATCGGCGATAATGTCGAACGCATCGCGGACGCAATCCGCGACTCGATGTCGCGCGCCGATATTGTCATCACCACCGGCGGGCTGGGTCCCACAGTGGATGACCCCACGCGCGAAGCGGTGGCAAAGGCGGTGGGCGCGCAAACTGAATTCCGCGAAGATTTATGGAATCAAGTTGTCGAAACCATCTCGCGCTACGGACGGACTCCCAACGAAAATCAAAAACGGCAGGCGTATGTTCCGCAGGGCGCGATTGGCGTGAGAAACCCCGTCGGTACTGCGCCATGTTTTATCGTCGAAACCGGGCGTAACGCGGTCATCTCTTTGCCCGGCGTTCCCAACGAGATGGAACTTGTGCTGCATGAGTCCATCATCCCCTATTTGCAAAAAAAATTCAACCTTAACGAAATTATCAAGATTCGCGTCCTGCATTGTTCGGGACTTGGCGAAGGCATGATTGATGAAAAAATCGCCGACCTCGAAACGCTCAGCAATCCCACCGTTGGGCTTTCCGCGCACACCGGCGTGGTGGATATTCGCATCGCGGCAAAGGCGAAGAACGAACCCGAAGCGGACGCGATGATCGCGCAAATCGAATCACAAGTCCGCGAGAGACTGGGCAGGTATGTCTTCGGCGCGGATGAAGACACGCTCGAAAAAACAGTTCTGGATATGATCGCCAAACGCGGTTGGACTCTCGCCGCGCTCGAATCAAACCTCGGTGGAATTTTGCTGGGCAAATTGCCGCGCGTGATTCAGTCCGACGGGCTGACTCCTTCCGCGCTGGCAGAGTCGGTGCGCGGACTTCATTCCACATCCCAAACAGACATCACGCTCGGAGTCGCGGCGTATCCCGATGACCGTTCCGCGGAAATGTTTATGATTACCCCGCGCGGCGAAATGACTCATCACATCACATACGGCGGACCGCCGCGCAGTCTTCCGCGCTGGAGCATGAGTCTTGCGCTCAACTGGCTGCGCGCGACTTTAGAGGAAATGGATTAATGCCCGCGCGAAAGAAGAAGGATGATTCGGTTTGGGTCGCCTTTGCGTGGATGTTGAACACGGCGGGCTTGGGCGGGATTGTGCTGGTGGTATTTTTATATTTTGCGCTGCGACCCGTCATCGCGGCGGCGCAAAATCCGCTTGCTGATTCTTTTATCCAACTTCCGTCTACGCATACGCCATCGGCGAACGGTGTGTATTACCTGCCAACGATTACGCCAAACCCTTACACCACTTTGGTCGTTGCGGAAACGCCCACGCCTTTCACGCTGGGCGGCGGAATGCGCCCGCTGACGATTGGGTATTCTGTCGCGGGACGTCCCATCGAAGTTTATACCTTTGGCAACGGACAACATCAGCGCATGATTGTTGCCGGGATTCATGGCGGCTATGAGTGGAACACCATTGCGCTGGCTGATGAATTGCTGCTGCACATCTACGAAAACCCGTCCATCATCCCAAAGGATGTCACCTTGTATGTGCTGCGAAATTTGAATCCCGATGGCGATGCGCGCTCGCATGGCTACAACGGGCGCGTAAACGATCATGGCGTGGATTTGAATCGCAACTTCCCGACCAATTGGGCAGAGACTTGGGAGCGCGACGGCTGCTGGGATTACACGCCCACCACCGGCGGAACGGGTCCCGGCTCGGAGCCTGAAACGCGCGCCTTGATGAATTTCCTGCAAACGCGCAAGGTCGAGGTGTTGATTAGTTATCACAGCGCGGCGCTGGGCGTCTTCCCCGGCGGCGAACCATGGGAGAAGAACTCCATTGAGATTGCAAAAGCGCTCGCCGATGTGACCGATTACGCATTTCCGCCGATTGATACCGGGTGTACATTTACCGGCACGCTTGCCGATTATGCTGTCGAGCTCGGCGCAGTATCGGTGGATATGGAACTCGCTACGCATAAATACACCGACTTCAAGCAAAACGTAAAGGCTTTGGATGTGCTGTTGAATTGGAATCGCTAATTATAGACAATGGACGATGGTTTGTCGTCTATGGTCTGCCATAAAAAGGAGATTGAATGACACAAAAAGCAGATGTATTACTCACTAACGCCATTGTCTTGACGATGGATGAAAAATTACGACAATATGACCCCGGCGCGGTGGCAGTGAAGGGCGACGTCATTGTCGCTGTCGGTGCGCAGGATGAAATTACAAAAGAATACGCAGCCGATGAAGTTGTGGATTGCGGCGGAAAAGTCTTGATGCCCGGGTTGGTCAACGCGCACACGCACGTCCCCATGACCTTGCTGCGCGGACTTGCCGACGACCTGCGGCTCGATGTCTGGTTGATGGGCTACATGCTGCCTGTCGAGCGCGAATTTGTCACGCCGCAATTTGTCCGCCTGGGGACTCTGCTCGCGTGCGCGGAGCAAATCCGCAGCGGCGTGACCACGTTCAACGATATGTACTTCTTCGAGGATGACATCGCGCAGGCAACCGCCGACGCGGGGATGCGCGCGGTATGCGGTCAGAGCGTGATGAAATATCCCGCGCCCGACGCGCCTTCATTCGAAAACTCGATTGCGATGGCGCGCGAATATATCAAAAAGTGGAAGGGGCATCCACTCATCGTCCCATCCATTGCGCCGCACGCGCCGTATTCGACCACGCCCGAAATTTTGCGCGCCTGCGCGGATATTGCAAAAGAATTCGATGTGCCGCTGCATATTCATATCTCCGAGACCGCGTTTGAAGTCGAGAACATGCGCAAGGAACAAGATATGCCCGTGATTCCGTATGCGAAGAAGCAGGGAATTTTCGAGGCGAAGGTGATCGCCGCGCACTGTGTTCATATTGACACGGGCGAAATGCACACCCTTAAACATGCCAACGCGGGAGTCTCTCACAACCCGTCGTCGAATCTTAAACTTGCTTCAGGGTTTGCGCCTGTTGTCAAAATGCTCGAAGTCGGTTTGAATGTCGGCATCGGCACGGATGGTCCCGCCTCGAACAACGACCTCGACATGTTCGAGGAAGTGCGTCTTGCTTCGTTTGTTGCAAAGGCTTCGACCAACGACCCGACCGCTGTCCCCGCTGCGACTGCGCTCTTGATGGCGACCCGCATGGGCGCGCAGGCGCTTCATCTCGGCGACATCACCGGCTCGCTCGAAGTCGGCAAACGCGCCGATTTGATTCTGGTGGATACATCGCCTGTGCATAACGCGCCGCGCTTCCGCCGCGACCCGCATAATGCCTACGCCCAATTGGTCTTCGCTTCCAAATCTACTGACGTGACCGATGTGATGGTCAACGGCAAATGGCTGATGCGCGACCATGCCTTGCTCACCTTGAACGAAAAAGAATTGCTCGATCAGGCGCGCGAACTCGCCGTCAAGATTGACGCCTTCCTCATCTCGCGCGAAAAATCCGTGCTGTCGAAGTTGATTGCGCTGGGCGGCTCGTTGGAGGAGGAATCCTTCGAGGTGCAGGTCAAGGTCAAGGTGGATGACCCCGAAAAGGTTATCAAAAATATTCAACGCCCCGAAATCGAAATCACCGTCCACAAACATTATTTGCAATACGATGAATATTTCATGTTCGAAGACCCCGCGCAGGGACGCTTGCGCTTCCGCGAGGATAACTTCCTCAACGAGAAGGGCGAATCGGAAACCGTGCGTTCGCGCCTGACTTTGATCGGTCGAAAGCGCGAAGATGAAATCCATGACGTGCTGCTCTCGCGCAGCCGCTTCCTTGCGCCTGCCATTCACACCCTGCGCTTCTACCGCGAATATTTCAAACCTACAAAAGAAATTTCAATTGATAAAGACCGCTTGCGCTGGCACATCAAATACCGCGAAATCGAATTCTTCATTAACCTTGACCAGGTCAAATCTCCTGAGATGGGCTACTTCCTCGAAATCAAGAGCCGCACGTGGAGCCGCAAAGACGCGGAAGAGAAAGCCGATATGGTCAATGAATTGCTCGATATGCTTGGTGTTGGAAACGCGGAAGTGGTCACAAAAGATTACATCGAGATTGTAGAGCGGGCTTAATCCCTGTTTTACAGAGGAGGCTTATGTTTTCCAAAATCCTCATTGCGAATCGCGGCGAGATTGCCATTCGAATCATCCGCGCATGCCGCGAGCTGGGAATCAAAACCGTCGCGGTGTATTCGAGCGCGGATCAAAACGCGCTGCACGTTCAACTGGCGGATGAATCTGTTTTGCTGGGAGACGCCGCGCCGCGCGAGTCGTATCTCAACGCGGAGAAAATCATCGCTGCTGCAAAACAGACCGGCGCGCAGGCGATTCATCCGGGCTATGGCTTCCTCTCGGAAAATGCGGATTTTGCGCGCGCAGTCGAATCAGCCGCGCTGGTTTTCATTGGACCTTCCGCGGCATCCATTCGCGCAATGGGCGATAAAGCCGAATCGAAAATTATGATGAAGGCGGCGGGCGTGCCGACGGTGCCAGGCTTTGAGGGGCTGCAAAGCGAGGACGAATTCCGCAAAGCCGCGAATGAAATCGGTTACCCGGTGTTGGTCAAGGCGGCGGCGGGCGGCGGCGGAAAAGGGATGCGCGTTGTCAATGAGGAAAGCGAATTGAGCGATGCGCTCGAAGCCGCGCGGCGCGAAGGGCTGAACTCCTTTGGCAGCGATGTGCTTTTGATCGAAAAATATCTCGACAAGGCGCATCACATCGAGTTTCAAGTGTTTGGCGACAAGTATGGAAATTTGATTCATCTTTTCGAGCGCGAATGTTCGGTGCAGCGCCGCCATCAAAAAATCATCGAAGAAACGCCTTCCGTTTTGTTGACCCCGCAACTGCGCGAAGAGATGGGCAAAGCCGCAGTCGCCGCCGCGAAAGCGGTCAACTATTACAACGCCGGCACGATTGAGTTTATCTTCGACCCGAAAATTTCCGCCTTTTATTTTTTGGAGATGAACACGCGCCTGCAAGTGGAGCATCCCATCACGGAACTGGTCGCGGGCATTGACCTTGTGCAGTGGCAGATTCGCGTGGCGGCGGGCGAGCGTTTCCCCTTCGCGCAAGATGATTTCACCCAGCGCGGACATGCCATCGAATGCCGCTTGTACGCCGAAGACCCGTCAACGGGATTTTTGCCCAGCACGGGCGTTTTGCTGCAATATCTCGAAGCGGCGGGACCCAACATCCGCGTGGATTCGGGGTTTTCGACGGGCAGCGAGGTGACGCATTTCTACGACCCATTGCTGGCGAAGTTGATTGTCCACGCGGAAGATCGCGCGTCTGCCATCCGCAAGATGCGGACGGCGTTGAGCGATTTTGTCGCGCATGGCGTTGTGACCAATATTGACTTTTTGCAGGAAGTGTTGAAGCATGAAAGTTTTGCAAAAGGCGAAGTCAGCACGCGCTGGGTCGAAGAGAATTTTGGCGCGTGGGGCGCGGCAGGCGTTTCGACAGACGCGATGATTGCAGCCTCCCTTGCGGATGTGGTCTTTGCAGGCGCGACTTTGCAAAGCGCGGTTTCAAATGAAACCGACCCGTTCAACCCGTGGAATCAGACTCATAATTTCAGGCTGTGAGTGAAAAATGAAAACTACATTCGACACGCATTCATTGGAAGTCAATCCGTCGGGCGCGGGCTATATTGCAGTGGTGGATGGGAAAAATGTCCGCGTTCAAGTTTTGCGCGCGGATGCAAAGACCGGCATGATGGAACTTTCCATTGACGGTCGGCGCGTGGTCGCGCATGTCTCAGCGGACAAGGCAAAGCGTTGGGTGACGATGAACGGTCAAACCGTGATGTTGACCAAAACTTCCGGCGCAAAGCGCGGCGTGCGTCACGACCATGCCGGCGGATTGATTGCGCCGATGCCGGGACAAGTCCGCAGCGTTGCGGTCAAGGTCGGCGACCTGGTGAAGAAGGGTCAAACCCTGTTGACGATGGAAGCGATGAAGATGGAAATTCGCATTCAAGCGTTGAAGGATGGCGCGGTGACTGCGCTGCACGTCCAGCAGGGACAGACCGTCGAGCGCGAGCAAATCCTGATTGAAGTGGAGGAGTAACGCATGGCTGGAAAATATTTCGATGAACTCGAAGTCGGCATGAAATTTCAACACCCTGCGGGGCGCACCATTACCGAGATGGATAATGTGTTGTTCTCTTCCTTGACCATGAACACGCAGCCGCTTCACATCAATGAGGATTTTGCGTCGAACACGGAATTTGGGCGGCGCATTGTCAATGGGATTTTTACGCTGGGCTTGGTGGTGGGGCTGACCGTTGGCGAATTGACCGAGGGAACGATTGTCGCCAATTTGAGTTATGACCACATTGTCCATCCCAACCCAACGTTCCACAACGACACCATTTATGCCGAAACCGAAGTGTTGGAAAAACGCGAATCCAAATCGCGTCCCAATACGGGCATTGTCCGCTTGCGGCACAAGGGAAAAAAATCTGATGGCACGGTGGTCATCGAATTCGAGCGAACGGCGATGTTCTTCAAGAAAGGTCAGCGCCTCGACTTTTTACCGCGCTTCGACTAAGAGAGCGTTTCTTAAGTCTTTTTTTTGTACACGGATTTGACGGACACTTGCGCCTGCGCGCAGTGCAGGTGTTACACGGGCAAACACGGATTTTTAAAAGGGTTTTTCCGTGAGAATCCGTGAAATCAGCGTAATCCGTGTACTTAAGAAACAGTCTCTAACCGTCACCTTCAAACCTTAAACCTGTAACCCTCCGGAGAAACTATGCGTTCAAGAAGAGCCTTGTTGTACATGCCCGGCGATAACTGGAAAATGATTACCAAGTCTATTACGTTGGGCGTTGATTCGATTTGCATGGATATGGAAGACGGCGCGGCAGTCAACAAGAAAGCCGAAGCGCGCGCCACGATCGCAAAGGCTTTGCGAGAACTTGATTTTGGGACGAGCGAAAAACTCGCGCGAATTAATTCCGTCGGCAGCGGGTGGGAACGGGAAGATATTGACGCGGTACTGCCTTATCGCCCCGATGGCATTGTCATCCCCAAAGTCGAATCTTATGAGCATGTCGAATGGGCAGGCAAGATTATCGAATCCGCTGAACTGAAATATGGCTGGCAGGTCAACTCGATTCGAATCTTGATTGGCATTGAAACCGCGCGGGGAATTTTGAACCTTAAAGAAATCATATCGCATCCGCGCCTCGATGCTGTCATTTTTGGCGGGGAGGATTTTGCCGCTTCCATCGGCGCGACGCGGACAAAAGACGCGATGGAATTGCTTTACGCGCGGCAGGCGGTCATTATCGCGTGCGCCGCGCATGACATCCAGCCGCTGGATATTGTCACGATTGATTACAAGGACATCGAGGCGTTGCGCGCGGAATCTGAGTTTGGCGCGCGGCTGGGGTTTCTCGGCAAGCAAATCATTCACCCCGCGCAGGTCGAGCCGGTGCAGACCGCC
Organism: Anaerolinea thermophila; assembly: GCA_022729775.1. Lineage (GTDB taxonomy): Bacteria > Chloroflexota > Anaerolineae > Anaerolineales > Villigracilaceae > Villigracilis. The sequence goes on from DZBA01000092.1 coordinate 9,672, forward strand.
TTCACGCCCGGCGCGGACGCCATCGCGTACGCGCGGCGCATCGTCGAAACTTTCGAGGCGAGTCAAAAAGAAGGCAGGGGCGCATACTCGCTCGATGGAAAAATGATTGACATGCCGCTGTTGCGAAACGCGCAGAAAGTGCTGGCGCGGGCAAAGGCAGCGGGAAAAATTTAAGTACAGGAGTTTATTTTGCTTTCTATTCTTTTTGGGCTTGCAGCCGCGCTCGGATGGGGCGCGGCTGATTTTACGGGCGGGCTTGCCTCGCGCAAAATACAGGCGCATCGCGCCGTGCTGTACGGCGAACTGGTTGGCATCGTTGCGCTGGTTGGCGTTGTAATCATCACCGGCGAATCTGTGCCGGGACTCAGGTCCGCGCTGCTGGCGGTGTTGGCGGGCATGGTCGGCACGATTGGGCTGCTCTTCCTCTATCATTCGATGACGCTTGGTTTGATGAGCATTGCCACGCCTGTCTCCGCGCTGTTGGCGGCTGTCTTCCCCGTCGTCATCGGAGCGTTTACAGAAGGCTTCCCCGGCTGGCTCACGGTCTTCGGTTTTGGATTTGCGCTTTTCGCGGTGTGGATGATTTCGCAGGGCGAAGGCGGCGTGACGGACATCCTCGCGCACATTGCGGATTTGAAACTGCCCCTGCTTGCGGGTGTTGGCTTCGGCTTGTATTTTGTCATCATGCATCAGGCGACAAAGTCCGGCGAAACATTTTTTCCGATGATGCTCTCCCGTTCCGGCGGCTCGTTGTTGATTGCGGGGTATATGACTTTTACGCGCATGTCATGGAAGGTGGAGGATAAATCCGCGTGGTGGATTATTCTTTTGAATGGCGTGCTGGATGTTTGCGGAAACGCCTTCTTCATTCTCGCGGGACAAACCGGACGGTTGGATGTGGCGGCGGTGCTGAGTTCCCTCTTCCCCGGCGGAACCGTCTTGCTTGCGTGGATTTTCCTGCGCGAGCGTCTCTCTCGCGGTCAGTGGGTTGGCGTGCTTTCCGCGCTCGTCGCCATTGTGCTGATGACCGTCAACGCGCAAATGATTTGCGACTGGCTCGGTATTTGTTTTTAGGAATACGAATTAAATAACT